>QQUD01000077.1 GCA_008501785.1 Chloroflexota bacterium | reverse complement strand
GTCCTTAAAAAAGCGCAAGATGCTGGCATTATCGTCATCAATATAGACAATCGTCTTGACCGCGATTATTCACAAAGTCTTGGGCTGAAAAACGTTCCCTTCATCAGCGTAAATAATCAACAAGGTGCCTATCTTTCTGCTAAATATATCAGTGATTTAATCACCACACCCACCAAGGCTATCGTCATCGAAGGTATCCGCAACGCGCAAAATGCAGAAGATCGAAAAACTGGCGCACTTCAGGCATTTGACGAGAACGCTAACATTACGTTAGTAGCAACAGAAACAGCCAATTGGAAAATCGACGAAGGGTATGAAGTCACTAAAAGTTTATTCGCCGCCGAGCCAGATATTGGTGCTATTTTTTGTGCCAACGATATGATGGCTTTGGGCGCACTCAAATATCTTGAAGAAAGTGGCAAGTCCGACGTTCTTGTGGCTGCCTTCGATGCTTTAGAAGAAGCTAAAGAAGCAATTCGTGCCGGAACATTGGTTGTTACCATTGATCAGCAGGCCGCAAAGCAAGGTTATATGGGTGTTCAATACGCTGTCCAAGTGCTTGCTGGCGAATCATTACCTGCAGAAACGTTTGTTGATGTTCTGGTGATCAATGCCAGTAATGCAGAGTGAGAAAGATACGATCCGCTTTGACTGGCGTTGACACGAACACACGAAAGCCTCGTAAGCATGGGATATGCTGAAATGAAGCAACGATTACCCGCAATTAACATTACTTTGAAATTCATTGGCTACTTGATTATTTTGAGCATACTGCCATTGTTGGTTGTTGGGATTAGTTCCTATAATGTTTCGCGTTCTATTCTGCGTGAGGAGGCCGCCAGATATACTGAACAACTGGTCATCAACCAGCAGGATTATCTTACGCTTCAACTTTCGCAAATAGAAAGCTTAATTGCCAACATCTCAAGTGTAGAAGAAATCACCAATGCGCTTGATGATCAAAATATCACGGTCGATTCGTATACCAGTCTGGCTACCCAGGCACGCATCGGCTACATTCTCAATGGTTACTCGAATCTCAAAGGACTGGTTTCCATTGATATTTTTTCCATGGGTGGCGCTCATTACCATGTCGGAGATACGTTAAATGTCGCCAACATTCAGGAGGAAGTGAAAAATCGAATCTTTGATGAGGCGCTTAACAGCGACAAAATTGTCCTGTGGATCGGCATTGAGGATAACGTTAATGTTAATTCTACACATAAAAAAGTAATCACCGCCGCTAAGGTCTTAACTCGAATTGATCGAACCACACTCCAACAAGAGCCAATAGCCCTCATTCTTGTTAATTACAGTGTCGCGTATCTGTACGACCATTTTAGTCGCGTTGATCTAGGGGAGGGGGCTTACCTGATGGTCATTGATGCCCAGAATCGCGTTATCTATCACCCTGACAAGACAGTTATCGGCAGTCAACTTAGCTCTGAATTATTGCAAGCGTTATCCGTAACAACTCACGAACATCGTCAGGGCATAAGTTCGTCAGAATATGCAATCGATGGCCAACTCATGTTCATTAATCACACCCACTCAGCAAACAGCGACTGGGTTATAATGAGCTTAATTCCCATCAGCACGCTTACAGAGAAGACATCAACAATTGGTGCGACTACCCTCCTTGTTTTGGTTATGAGTTTTGGTATCGTATTGCTGGCGGCGCTATCTTACAATAGAGGTGTCGTTTCCCCCATCAGACAGATCACGCATCGTTTCCAACAATTGCAAGACGGTTCGTTAGATCAACAAACAAAGTTGCCCGTGCGCAGTCAAGATGAGATCGGTGAACTTGTCCGCTGGTTCAATGCGTTTGTGGACAGTTTGGCGGCTCAGAAAAAAGTTGAGCAAGACCTAATAGAAAGCGAGAAACAGTATCGGGGTATATTCGAGGCGGTTACTAATGGTCTTGTTATCATCAATCTAGAGGATATCATCGTGGCTGCAAATGCGACCGCCTGCCAGATGCATGGCTATACACATGAGGCGTTTGTTGGATTACACGCGACAGCGCTGATTCATTCGGACTATTTGGATGAATTTATTGAATGTCGTGATTCTGAAGTAAATGACGGGAAATTCTATGCGAATGTGGTTACTGTGCGGCAGGATGGCATACAGCTTGATGTTGAGATGCAAGGTACAGCAATCCTATATCAGGGGAAGCCGCATCAATTAATTATTATTCATGACGTCACTGAGCGCCAGCGGACTGAAGAAGCGTTACGTCGCGCCCAGAAGTTGGAGAGTTTAGGGGTAATGGCTGGCGGAATTGCCCATGACTTTAATAATCTCCTTGTGGCCATGCTAGCGCAGACGTCTCTGGCTCTGGTCAAATTACCGCTGGAGAGTGATGCTTTTCCTCATATTGATAAAGCAGTCAAAGCGGCTGAGCATGCTGCCGATTTAACTCGGCAGATGTTGGCTTATTCGGGTCGCGGTCAGTTTGAACGGAAAGCGATCAATTTGAATGCGCTGCTTCAGGAAAACTTGCATTTGTTTGAAGTAGGAATGCCTAAAAATGTCCAACTTGTCTCCAAATTAACAAACCCACTGCCTTTTATTGAAGGAGATCAGGGTCAGATGCAGCAGGTGGTCATGAATCTGATTATCAATGCAGCCGAAGCCATCGACAAAAGGGCCGGGGTGGTGACGGTAAGGACCGGCGTTCAAGAATTGGAAGGCGATAACGGCCGTTTCTGGCAACATACCGGTTCGCCTCTCCCATCAGGCCGCTATGTCAGCATGGAAGTATGTGATAATGGCTGCGGGATGGACGAGGATACCATATCGAAAATATTTGATCCCTTCTTTTCGACTAAATTCACTGGCCGTGGACTGGGGTTAGCGGCCGTGCTGGGCATCGTTCGCGGACATAAAGGTGGGCTGCACGTTAACAGCGTCATTGGTGAAGGCACGACTTTCACCATCTTTTTCCCCGCCTTTGCCGGGGAGAGGGCTGCACAGGAACCGTTGCCAGCATCCGCCGCCACGGTGAAAAGCAAGGGGTTGGTATTGGTCATTGATGATGAAACGGCCGTGCGCGACGCC
>QQUD01000462.1 GCA_008501785.1 Chloroflexota bacterium | reverse complement strand
TTGATACCCTTTATAAAGTGGCTCTGCACCTTTATCGTAAATATATTTTTCTACAATCTGGTCCAAAACACGCAAGCTAACGCCCGGTTTGATATTTTCTTCGAGCAAAGCAAAACATTCAGCCACCAAACGCCCAGATTCACGCAAAAGGGCAATATGTCTGGGGTTTTTTAATTTCATAACTGTTATTCCTCAATCTAATTTTTCAAGAGTGAGAGTATATCACACAACTTTTATGTGCTCCCAATCAAGCTGTTTTCGCAAGTAGCAAATTGCTAAACGAATCAATACTTACATGCCATTCTGGAGGAATAACGATGGTTGTGTCGTATTGAAAAACGACTGCAGGGCCATAGAATTGATGTCCAGGAAGCAATTTTCCGCGATCATAGAGCTTTGTGATAATGGATTGATTGTCAAACCAGACTGGCTTTTCACCAAGTATGGCAGATGAAGATTCAGTTTCTGTGCTGGTTTGCTGTGGGAATGTTGGCGGTTGGATGGGCGCAACGGCCGTTAACCGCACCGTCACAATCTCCACCTCAGCATGAGCCTGCCGATACCCGTACCGCGTCTCATGCGCTACATGAAACGCTTCAGACAATGCGGCATCATCATTCAATTGCGCAGTGTAAGGAATTGTTAGCTCATGCGCCTGCCCTACGTAACGCATATCCAGACTATATCGTAAGTCAATTGTGTTAGCTGCATGGCCTTCGGCACTCATCTCAGCAACAGCCCGCTGCAATAATGGTGCATATTGCTCACGAATCCACTCCGCCAAACTGGTTGTCCAGCCGCCCACCTTTTGCATCACGGTTTGTGAATAATCTTTAGTAGGTGCAGCTACCAGCATCCCCATCGCCGACAAAACACCGGGCACAGGTGGAATAAATACACGTGGAATTTGCATATTTTGTGCTAGTTCGCAAGCGTGAAGCGGACCTGCTCCACCAAATGGAATCAATGTAAACCGACGCGGATCGTACCCACGCTCAATCGAAATTTTACGAATGGCCCGTTCCATATTGGCATTGGCAACATCGATAACACCCAAAGCGGCCGTTTCTGGCGATGCCGCGTCCATCAGTTCAGCCAATTCTGCCAACGCAGTCCGCGCCGCCCCGACATCTAACTTCATATCGCCACCAAGAAAATGGTCGGCATCCAATCGACCCAATACCAAATTGGCATCGGTTACAGTTGCGCGCCCCAAGCCTGGGTATTTTTCGTTGGTGGAACGGCCGTAACAAGCTGGCCCCGGATTCGCCCCAGAACTTTGCGGCCCCACATGCAGCGCACCGCCCGCATCCACATAAGCCAAACTGCCCCCACCAGCCCCAACCGTGTGAATATCAATGATAGGTAAACGCAGCGGCATACCGGCAATCTCACCACTTGAGGTGGTAGGTAATCGATCTGGGCAAAGCGCCACATCAGTGCTAGTTCCACCCATATCAAACGTGATAATGTCATCAAAACCAGCTTGACTAGCAACATATCTGGCACCAACCACCCCTCCAGCCGGCCCAGACAACGCTGTCCGGGCCGCCTCTTTACCGGCCGTAATTGAGCTGATAATGCCGCCATTGCTCTGCATCACCGCCAAGCGACGCGGACGCACACCTTCGGCCAATCGTTTTAAATATTGCGCCATCAGTGGCACTACATAGGCATTAATCACCGTCGTTGCCGTTCGTTCATACTCACGATATTCAGGCAAAATTTCAGACGAAAGCGAGATTTGCAATGTGGGTACTGCTTGCAACAGCTTCATGCGAATTTGTGATTCATGGCGAGGATATAAAAATGAAAACAGCAGGCAAACCGCCACCGATTCAATGTCATCTGCTTTTAACTGTTCAATAATATGATCAAGGGTTTCAGGTGCGAATGGTTTTAACACGTCGCCTTGTGCGGTGACACGTTCGTCCACCTCAAAACGCCACGCATGGGGCACAATGGGTGCTGGTTTTTCAGGAACCAACGCATAAATATCTGGCCGATTTTGGCGACCAATCGCCAAAACATCTGCAAAACCACGCGTGGCAATCAGAGCTGTACGCGCCCCTCTGCGCTCTAAAAGCGCGTTGGTAGCAACCGTGGTGCCATGCACGACATCATATTTTTCTGAAATATTGCGGCTATGAATGCCACTTAAAATAGCTTCTGATGGATCATGGGGAGTGCTAAGTTGTTTGTGGATTTGAAGACGGCCGTCTTCATCTAGCCAGACAAAATCGGTAAAAGTTCCGCCGGTATCCACACCGACTTGCTGCAAAGAGGTCATTGCTCATCCTTCAACTGCTTGCTCTGGCACGTTTCTGGCCGTACCAGTTTGGGTATTTAACATTTTTTGATACGCCAGCGTCCAAATGGTTGCTGACAGCGCATGAAGGATAGCTTTTAGCAGCAAAATGAGCAAGAGAAAAAGGCACACAATCAGGATGGCTCCCATGCCTGACAGTGTAAAAACACCACTGTTTTGAGGAACAGCGAGCAGGGCTGCCAGGGGAACTGTTGCCCAATTGAAAACCAGGTTAATCGTCCCCATACCTCCGGCAACAAAAACGATCAAAATGATGATAGCTCCTGCATGTTTGCGAATGTGCTGCCACGTGTGGCGAATCGCCTGACGAGCAGTGTGTTTTTGCAGTGCTGCATCTCGAAAGGCAAGCAAACGAAAGATGATGGAGGCGTAGCTTAGGGGAATGAGCAAGCAGCTTAGGGGCACAACACAAGCTAATCCAACGATGAGGAGGGTAACGGCCGTTTTCTCCCCCGCACCTTGCACCATCATCAACCCAGACCCAATCACCACACCCCCAAACAGCAACATAATCAGTAGTGCCAGCAAAAACCAGGGCAGGAAAACGAGGGCATCAATGGCGATAAATCTTTTTCAGAGACGCCATCCGGTGCGCAATGAGTGAGAGAGGGAGTGTGGGGTGGAAACGGCCGTTATCAACGACGCATCCGCCCAAGCCACAACCAGCCACACAACCAAAAACAACAACGAGTGCAGCAGCGTCCCACCAACCACCCCTACACTAAACTGCTGAAACGAA
>QQUD01000766.1 GCA_008501785.1 Chloroflexota bacterium | reverse complement strand
GAAGAGGTTGAGGAAGTGGAAACGGCCGTTCCCCAACCCTCCGAACCGAATAACGATCCGCTGGTTGTTGGCGACATTGATATGCCAGTTACGGAAGCCACTGAACCACCGCCTGACCCCGTAGGCATGGCGATTGGTGGCGTGATTATGGTGGGTATGTTGATTGCGCTTGGGTTTGCGCTGAGCCGGTTTATGGTGAAGAAAGTGAATACGGCCGTTACGCTGCATCAGTGGGCAATTCCTGTGATTTCTGTGATAGGGTTGGGAATTGCGCTGTATTTAGGATATGTGGAAGTGACTCATGTTGACGCGGTGTGTGGGCCGGTTGGTGAATGCAATATTGTGCAATCAAGCCCTTATGCACGGCTTCTGGGCGTACCTGTGGCTGTTTGGGGCGTGCTTAATTACCTTGCTATTATTGCACTCTGGATTTGGCAGCAGCGGGCGCAAGGAGCAAGCCATCAATTTGCTATTTGGTCGTTAGTTATTTTGTCGGTAGGTGGTACATTTTATTCGATATATTTGACTGGGCTAGAACTGTTTGTGATTCATGCGGTTTGTGCCTGGTGTTTGTCTTCTGCCATTGCCACGACAATTTTGATGATCATTATTGTGCTGCCGTTCACGCATTCGCCATCGACCACGCAGGAATCTTTGCAATTTTAGAGGGGAAGTACAGCGAGTATTAGGAATTTACGAATAAAGCGGGAGGGAACAAAATTTGTGATCGTGATCGACCATCGTGATCGTGATCGATTTTTCGATCACGATCACGAACTGCGATCACGATCACGAATTTGTTGTTTGGGGGAGCTTTTGTAAGATTCTAGCTGTTTGCGTGCAATCGTTCGTGACTAAAATGTGCATGTAAGTCGTTCTCCTGTGCTATCATTTGTTCGTATATTTGTTGTTGATGAGCATAGCTGATTTGGTTTAATAGAATTAAACCTTTGGTTAAGGGCTATATAAGATTTTGGGTTCTTTAGGATTTCATGGGGTAAGACCCACATATTGTGTCGGAGTGGAGGCTTTAGCCGGAACATGTGCCGTGAGAACCGGCTAAAGCCTCCACTCCCCTTGAATTCCCAAAGAGCCAGATTTTGTTAACGGTTGTTTAAACGATTAAGCATTACAGTTTGTCAGCATTTCAGTAATTCAGCCAGAATAGACTCAGTCCTCAGCACTCAGCCCTCACTCTTTTCTGGCTGACAAGCTGAAAGCTGATAGCTGACAGCTAATCCCGAGGAGAAATTGTATGCGGGCAGATCGCTTGATTGCGATGTTGATGTTGTTGCAAACCAAAGGTCGAATGACTGCGCAAGAGCTGTCGGACCGGTTAGAAGTATCGACGCGGACGGTGTATCGGGATTTGGATGCGTTGAGCGCTTCTGGTGTGCCAGTCTATGCCGAACGGGGTCCAAATGGGGGGTGCGAGTTGTTGGAGCGGTATCGCACAAACCTGACAGGCTTGACCGAACCTGAAGTGAAAGCACTATTTATGTTTACTGTACCTAATCTGATGGCAGATTTGGGGGCTGACAAAGCATCAGAAGCGGCCATGCTCAAACTGACTGCCTCTTTGCCTGCCCCTTTTCAGAAAAATGCCGACGAAGTGCGGTCTAAGCTGCATTTAGATGCGGCTGGCTGGTTCCAGCCTAAAGACCCTGTGCCTTATTTGGCGATGTTGCAAGATGCCGTGTGGCAAGAGCAACGGGTGCGGATGGAGTATCGGCGCGGTGATGGGCGCTGGGTGAAGCGCTTGATAGATCCACTTGGGTTGGTGGCAAAAGCCAGCGTTTGGTATGTGGTGGGTGCGATATATGGCGGGATGACGATGGTGTACCGCGTTTCGCGTATTCAATCGGCAGAAGTGACTGGCAGTCACTTTGTGCGGCCTGTAAACTTTGATTTGAACGCATTTTGGCAGGCATGGGTAGACCAATTTGAGCAAAAACAAGCTTCCTTTTCGGTTTCAATTCGGGTGCAGCCGGAGGGGGTTGTTTCATTAACGCATCAGCTTGGTGAAGGAGTGATGCAGTTGGTGATGGCGGCTGAGTCGATGGCGCAGGATGGCTCGGTGGTGATTGATTTGCAATTTGCATCGGTGGAAGATGCTTGTCAGAAGTTGGCTGGGTTGGGAACGGCCGTTCAGATTCTCACGCCCGATTCTTTGCGGCAGCATTTGGCAGAACACGCGAAGTCGTTGTTGGAGATGTATGAGTAGGGGGCAAGGGGGGAGGAATGTGTCAATTGTGTGGTGTGAGAGGTAGGGTTTAATTGAAAATGAAGATAGCAGTTTTATCGGATATACATGGAAATATGCCTGCATTGGAAGCGGTAACCGATCATATTGAGCGATGGCAGCCAGATCAGGTGGTTGTGAATGGTGACATTGTGAATCGGGGTCCCCGTTCAGATGCTTGTTTGGGTTTTTTGATGCAGAAGGTAGAAAAGGGGAATTGGCTGTTGCTGCGCGGCAATCATGAAGATTTTGTAGCCAGGTGTGCGGATATTAAACCGCCTCATAGTGGGCCAAAATATGAAGTGTTGAAATTTGCCCATTGGAGTTATCATCAGGTTGAAGATCAGGTGTCGTATCTGAAAAATTTGCCGGAACAATATGAGTGGCAGGCACCCGATGGACAACTGCTGCGTGTGACGCATGCTTCGATGATCAACAATCGTGATGGCCTCTATCCCATGATGAGCGATAATGATTTTCGAGAGCGAATTGCACCCGCTCCGGCCGTTTTTGTAACTGGACACACACATCGGGCACTAATTCGTCAAATTGATGATTCTCTGGTGGTGAACACGGGAGCAGTTGGCGCACCTTTTGATGATGATCGAAGGGCAAGTTACGCACAATTTACCTGGGATGAACAATCTGGTTGGCATGCCGAAATTGTTCGTATCCCTTATGATTATGAGCAGATTGAGCGGGATTATGTTGAGTCTGGATTTTTAGACGAAGCCGGGCCATTAGCGTACTTGATGTTGATTGAACTGCGAAAGGCGACAGGATTGGTTTATTTGTGGATTGATCGGTATCAAGAGGCGATGTTGGCTGGTGAAATTAGTATGGAAGCGAGTGTGCAAGCGTTGATTGATGAGGTTGTGGATGTGAAAGAAAAACGGCCGTTACTGTAGCAGTAAACGGCCGTAATTTCGTTTCCCTCCTCGGAAACTTAGTTAAGACTGAAGCACCCTTTCAATGTGATGGTGGCTCACTGACCAGGACGCCATTGCTGTTTTGTTGAATGAGGAGAGGTCTTTTTTGAGTTGGGGTTTGTCGATTTAAGTAGGAAATTAGACTTTCCCAATCAGTAAAGCCAACACGATTGCCGGTCTTGGGATTTTCAATGCTCACGCGCAGCGGATTTGGGTTTTCCAATCCTTCTTCTTTCCAAACGCGCAGCATATAAATTTTATAGTCCATATATTCCTCTGGTTGATTTAAGATATGCACAGATAATAAATAAATTATCGTTAATAGATCGTTATTGAGGATAGATAATAGAGCTAGAGATGGAGCAAGAGCTAGAGCAAGAGATAGAGTGGAATGGACGTTAGTAGGTGTCTAGAAATTTCCCTCCACTCCGGCAATTTAATTCTGGATGCTTTTAACATAAGTTCGAATAATGAGTACGGAGTTTGAAGAAATGGCAGCGCAGTCTCAAGATGTGGTCGGATTACAATTTTATATGATGGGGGAGTTGTCTATTCGTCGGTCGGATGGGGGGCAAATTGAGTCGTTGAACCGAAAGGAGCAGGCGCTGTTGTGTTATTTGAAGGTAAACGGCCGTTCCTGTTCGCGCCGTGAATTGGAAGCGATGCTGTGGCCGCATTCTGCAAAATCACAGGTGAGTTTGCGTGTTGCCATCAATCATTTGCGGCAGGATGGCGTGGACCAATTTTTGGATATTTCTGATGAAGCGATGGCATTTAATCAACAAAATCATTGGTCAGATGTTGAGGCGCTCCAGTATCAGATCGGCCAGGTTGATAAAAATCCACAAGCTGATTTGCAAGCCTTGATGCACATTGTTGATCAATGCCAAAATGATTTTCTACCTGGTTTGAAGATTGCCTCTTCACCCATGTTTGAGGAATGGAAGAGCAGGCAGCAATCCAGGGTTGAGCAGCTTTTGATTCATGCTTTGGAACGGCTTGTGTTGTTGTGTAGTGAACGGGGGGATGATGATCACGCACAGCATTATGCAGCGCGTTTGGTAAACATGGCGCCCTGGCATAGAAATGGACAGCAATATCTGGCTGGGATTAAGGATTCGCAAGGTGATTTTGCACAAAATCGCTCAGACCTTTCAGCCGCAATCATGCCAGCAAAAGTACAGGTCGAGCATTTAGATTCGAATACGGATAAACATATCCGTACAATTTTACAATCAGATATGCATCCTTTGTCATTGGCAAATGGACGTTTGCTGTTTAGTTTTCATTGGGGCGAGACCGTGCCTGATGATGAACAGGATGCGTTTGCCTTGTTGTGGAAAATGGTGGCAGGCAATCCGTTGGCGTTACTATTGATGGGGCGGTTGCTGCGGGAACGGCCGTATCTCACCATTTTCATGTTAAACCAACAATTAGCGACTTTTCAATCCCAATTCGTTCCTGGCGAATCAGAACACGGTGTCACGATTGCATTAGCCGTTTGCCATAAAGGACTTAAACCATCTGTGCGGGATGTTTTAAAAAAGATTGTTGCCTCAGGATGGCCCCTGTTTACGGTTTCAGAGCTTTCTGAGTTTATGCAAAAAGAACCGTTTTTAATTCAAGATAATTTAGATCATTTGGTTCGGTTGGCACTGTTGCAAAAAGTTGATGAAACGCATTATAAAATGCCGGGCAAATTGTTGTTATTATTCCAAACCTATATTTATGAATGAAGCAAACTTGCAAATTCGGCTGCTGGGGGGACATGCAATTCAGCACGATGGCAAAAACATCACGTTAGATTTGCCCCATAAAGGGCGAGCATTGCTTGTGTATTTACTGTTGACCAAACGGGTCCACACGCGCAAGCAAATAGCAAAATTGTTATGGCCGCATGTTGATCCTGACAAAGCTTTACGCAGTTTACGCGTTTTGCTAAATGCGTTGCGCAACAAACATCATCTGACTCCATTTATCAAAACAGATCGTGTTGACATTGAAATCGATGGCATCAATGAGATTTGGTGTGATGTACTAGATTTTCGAACGTATACCGGTACGAAATCAAATAATGACGACTTTGACCGAAACACGCTGCAAAAAGGCATAGATTTCTATTTGGGCAAATTTATGCTGGGATTTGATGCGACAGATACGCCTTTTGATGATTGGCTTTTTCAGCAGCAAATTGCTTTAGAAGAAACGGCCGTTCACGGGCTGGTAGATTTGATTGAGCAATTTGATGTCGAAAACAACCCACGGGCAGCCATCGAATATGCCTATCGGTTGGTAGAAATTGATCCGTGGCGTGAAGCCAGTTACCGGCGGCTGATGTGGGTGCTGGCTCGTAGCGACCGGGCGGACGCTGCCTTGTTTGCCTATGAAAATTGTTGTCAGATTTTGCATCAAGAATTAGCCGTGCTACCTGAGCAAGAGACTGTATTGCTTGCTGAACAAATTCGGCAAGAAAAGATTGCTGTTGTGCAAGTTGAGCCTTCACCCCCTTTGCCAGTAAACTCAGATGTGCCATTTTTGGCCCCTGCTGTGCGGGGTCCGTTTGTGGGACGTGAACAGGTGATGGACAGATTGGAAACCGTTTTGTCGGAGAAAGACGGCCGTTCTCGCACCTGTCTCACTGGCATGGGCGGCATTGGGAAAACGATGATTGCTTTGCAATTAGCTCATAAGCTCAAAATACATTTTCCAGATGGGGTGCTGTGGGCCGACGCAGCACAGCAAGAGCCATTGACCATTGTAGACCGTTGGGCAACGGCATATGGTTATGATTTGCATCATGTGAAAAATGAAC
This sequence comes from Chloroflexota bacterium, assembly GCA_008501785.1. The sequence continues at coordinate 6,081 of QQUD01000766.1, read as the reverse complement.
GAGAGCGTTTGATTGCTTTGCGATCTATTTTTGCCGAAAAGCAGGCGTTGATTGTGGTGGATGATGTCAGCAGCGCCGCCGCCGTGCGTCCACTGCTGCCGGAAGACGGCCAATGCAAGCTGCTATTTACCAGTCGCAGCGAAGATGTGGCGCGGCTGTTGGATGCGCAGTCGGTGCGGGTGGATGGGTTGTCGGAGGCAAACGGCCGTTCACTACTCTCCCACTTCGTCCCTTCTAAACGCGCCAGCCAGGAGCCACAGGCATTTGCTGATATTTGCGACCTGCTGCATCACTTGCCATTGGCGATTGTGATTGCGGGCAACTATTTATTAGAACGGCAGCATATGCGATTGTCGGATTTTGTCGGTCAGCTTGAGACGGCAACGCAGAAGCTCGATATTAAAAACGCCAATCGACAAGTACGCGCCTCATTTAATGTGAGTTGGGAATCGCTGCACCCTGAAGAAAAGGAGTGGTTTCGGTTATTGGGGGTGTTTAACGGCCGTCACTTTTCAACCGAAGCATTTGCGGCTGTAGCCGAATTAGACGTGTTTGCCGCTGAAGCGCAGTTGCAGAATTTGGTGCAGTTGTCGCTGTTGAATCGGGTAGAAAACGGCCGTTTTCGGCAACACCCGCTTTTGGCCGAATTTTCCAATGAAAAGCTGCCCGTGAAAGATGCTTCCTATATGCGAATGATCAACCATTATTGTCAATTTGCTATCGAACAACAATCGAATTACAAGCGATTGCAACCGGAATGGGAAAACTTTAATGCCAGCATTAACATTGCATTTCATCAACACCAATGGTCTATTGTTTTGCAATTATCCAGAGTACTGCAACCTGCTTGGTTTGCACGGGGACGGTACACCGATGCTCGTCATGCATTTGTTGATGCCAGTAAGGCTGCTATGTATCTTGAAGATGGGACAGCAGTTGCTGAAATCTACTTCAATTGGGGGCAGGCGTGCCTGGAACAAAGTGATTATCAAAAAGCAAAGGAGCAGCTAACAAGTAGCCTTGAATTGTATAGGGAAGAAGATAATCAAATTGGACTTGGTAATGTCAATTATGAACTATCTCGTCTAGCAATTAATAATGATAAATATGATGAAGCAGAGAATTTTCTGGCAATCAGTCGCAACGTACGAGAAAAAATAAATGATGTGAATGGTGTAGCAGTAATTTTATATCAGCAAGCAAGAATATATTACCGTCAGGGTCAATATAATAAAGCTGAAGATTTTTGTAACAATGCACTCCTCGTACATGAACAAAATCAAAACTCCTTAGGCAAGGTTCACACATTGAGATTGCTTGTGAATGTAATGGCAAGACTAGGCGACTATAAGGCATCACGTCGTTTTGCAGAGGAGGCATTAATGCTTGCGAAAGTGATTGACGACAGAGGTGAAATTGGGATGGCTTATTATGGTTTAGCAATTGCCTGCCGTTATCATAATGAAATAGATCAGGCTCTTGAATATGCCGATCGGGGCCTAGAAATATTGAAACTAATTGGTGATGTTCATTCACAAGCGCTGATCTTGTACCAAAAATGCCTGATTTATAAGCTTGCAAATGAGTTTGACCTGGCTCTAGCTGTAGCAAATGAGGCCTTGTTGCATTTTCAGAGATTAAAAGATCAATTTTCTGAGGCAATAACCATTGGACATATGGGGGACTGTTTCTCCGCCTTAGGACAGCAAACTATTGGATGTGAAAAATGGAATGCTGCCCTAAGGATTGCGGAAACATTACAGAATAAGCAATTTACTCAAGCCTTGAAAAATCGATTGGCTGATTGTGCATAGCATGTTTTTACATACCAACATCTGGATCTCCATCAGGTCCCTTATTTGGCCAGGAACCTGCTGCAAAGATTAGCTCCCATGCAGATGATGGGAGTACATAAACATTGTCTTTAAATTTTTTAAATTTATCTTGCCATGACTTTGTGCTACCAATGTGGCGAATATTTTTCAGGTCGCCATTTTCTGTGGAAACGCCCACTTTTTTGCCTTGAACTTGAAGTTGATTAACTGTGATGTTTATTGATTGATTGACCCAAGTTTCAAAAGCTTCATACAGGGAATCTGTATCATTGTTGCTAGGTGGCAAATCTTCACTCCAATATGATTCAGGTTTTAAGTTGTAATCTTTTAATAAATAATCGAGCATGACGCCTACAACCTCTTCAATTTTCTCACGTGCATAATCCAGGTCGATTTCATCCTCGGTGCCATAAGGACCAAATGATTCGGGATAGTGGCGTGCGACTTGATGTTTTGCCCAGCGAATATCGAGTGCTTCGGCGGCATTTTTGAAGCCTAGTTTTTCTAAGACGCGAATGTAGACAAACGGCCGTATTGCATCAACCGGGTGTTCACCATCATCTACCGTAAAATCTGCTACTGCATTGTCCAGTAGCAAATCTTGAAAATCGACACCAATTACCGGACCAGCAACAAGACAGCCATAAATATCAGAAAAAATTTCCTCCAACCAGCGATAGAACCAGGGTGGGTCGAATGGAATTTGGGTGAGCAAATTCGCAGCTAAACCTGATGTATGACGGTACACATAATGACCTACTTCGTGTGGAATGGCCAAAAGATCACGTTGTGATTCAATTGCCGTGTACGGAATGCCAACAAGTGCAACTGGTGCGTAGGGGATGACACGGATGTAAGGAGATTTGTCGAAATAAGTAACGACGGCTCCTGGTTCTAACAGCCCTTTCTCAATGGCTAAATTTAATGCACTTTGAGCCAACTGGTCAGCTTTATCAAGCGTAGTTTTTAATTTGGGGCTGCGGCGCTGGTCTGCTGCCTGCCGAATAGCAGATAAATCGTAGGAAACCTGCGCCAAAGTGCTGCTGAGGACGTTTTCGGCGGGGTGGTTCATGGAGGGGAGTAAACGGCCGTTATTAAACCCATCATAAAAAAATCGTATCTGATCTTCCCCAAAGGCTTTTAGGCACGCAAGCATACTTTTCAGCGTCGTGTCTTGAATCTCACTACTGTTCATTGCTTTTTCAAGGGCTTGCCAGCGCTTCAACCAAATGGGGGATAACTTCTTCGACATAAAAAACTCCTTTACAACTGGTGATTGACAACAGCCGGTACGGCTGTTCAATCTATTTCAAAATGTAAACGTATCTAAAAGGATACAAGGACAAACAAGAGTTGAATTTGCAAACTATTTTATAAAAATTGCGCTAAGACATCGTTAAAAATGTTGAAGATGATGTCGGAAATTTGACAGCATTTTGAATTGCAATCCCAAACCAACTAGATTATACAAAATTGGGGTGACGAGTTAGTGAGATTTAAGTGAATTTTGTGATGGAAAATATCGTAATCTGGACAAACCGACAATTCTCGCGTATAGTATGATGAATAGCGAGATAGTTATCCCCATTATAAGTGTCTTTCAAGTGGCGTGAGGGTGGTAAAACGGCCGTTTTCTGGACAAACTATCCATGATTGTAAATCAGCTCATCTCCCATCTGCGTTCATTTCAATCCTTGCAGCGACAAGTACAATATTACATGCCGGTTGATGAGCAGGAACTGATGTGGCGTGGGGTGGAAACGGCCGTTTCCATTCACGATGGTTACTTCCGTAAAAATAATAAACCCTACATCGATCACGCACTGTCTGTTGCTAACATTTTGGCATCATGGCGTGCGCCATGCCACATCGTTATTGCTGGTTTGCTTCATGATATACTCAAATCAAACTATGCAAACGTTCCCAATTTAGATCACCTCGAAACAATATTTGGTCGTGAAGTTATCCGCTTGATTCAAGATATTTCACGCCTGGGGCGATTTGGTCAATTATTGGCTGTTGATTCATCAAATTCGGCCGATGATGTGATGCAGCAGTTGCCTTGGGTAGCTATGGTGTTACAGCAGTCACCTTTTGCGGTTGTGATCAAACTTGCCGATAAATTGCACAACTTTCAATCCCTCTCCTCCTTATCTGAAGAACGACAAATAGAATATGCAACCAGCACATTGCGCATATTTGTACCATTTGCCGAACGGCTAGGGATGCGTCGTGTGAAGCGTCAATTAGCTGACAGTGCATTTCGTGTGTTAGAACCAGATGTGTATAACCAGATATTGGACCGATATCCACATGAGGCGCGTGAAGCTTTGATTGCCCCAATTCTGGGGGAAATTGAGACACGCCTGGAGGAAAACAATATTCCAGCACAGGTAACATTTGTGCCGAATAGCGTTTACGATATTCAGCTTGCAGAAACAAAACAAGGCAAACAGCTGCCTCTTTGTGAAACAATGTCAACAATCATTGCTGTCAACAATATGCTCGATTGTTACAAAGCTTTGGGTGTCATTCATCAATTATGGTCTCCGCAACCAAATAAGTTCCTGGACTATATTTCAGCACCAAAACCGAATGGATACCGCGCCTTGCATACAAGGGTGCGCCCCAAACCTGGATCGTGCCAGATTGTGGCAATTCGGGATCAAAATATGATGCTGGTAGCTGATTATGGATTAACGGCAGGTTGGCATGGTGTGCCTGATGCGATGCTGCCGCATTTTGAAGCGTGGCAGGAACCACCCCCAGGGAAAGTAACGGTGTTAACGCCAGATGGTGAATTGAAATTGCTGGCAGATGGCGCTACCCCCGTCGATTTTGCCTATGTGGTTCATGTTGGGGTAGGCCATCAATGTATGGGGGCATTGGTAAACGGCCGTCAAGCAGCCCTCGATTATCCCCTAAAAACCGGCGACGTGGTGCATATCCTCACGGGTAGAACTAGTGTGGGGCCTTCACCTGATTGGCTGCAGTTTGTAAAAACGTCCAAAGCGCGGCAGGAAATTCGGCGCTGGTTAAAGGTACAAAAGCCAAAAGATGCGGCGGACAAAGGGTGGACGATTTTAGATGCGCAGTTGCAGCGCAATAAGCTGTCTTTGCCGTTTGGGGTGGTGTCGGAGTCGTTAACGGCCGTTGCCGAAGCCCTCGGGTATAAACAGCATGACGATTTACTGGTAGCAATTGGTCTACAGCAGCGTGATCCAGATGAAGTGGTTGATTTGTTGAAACATAAACACGAAAAAGGCACCTTATTTGCCGCATCACAAGCTATCGTAGCGTCATTGAGCAATTCAAATTTGCGCCAAAAACTGGCCCGCTGTTGTCGCCCCGTACCTCCCTATGCAATTTGCGGCTATGTGACCAAACAAAACGTTGTCACCATTCACCGGGCAAGTTGTGCTAGATTGCGTCATTTGCAGCCGCTGCTCCATGTCGAGTGGAATGATGTGAGCGTGCAATATCGCACCGAAATTGATGTGGAATGTATCGATCGCGCAGGTTTGGTGCGAGATGTCAGCGAAATTGTTTCAGCAACGGGTGTCAACATGACCAGCTTCCATGCAGATCGCTTAGAGGGCGGCGCGTCCTATATTCATATCAGCCTTGGCGATATGCCCCGTACGCAAAGGGAACGCATTGTTGAAAAATTGCGCCAGGTTCTGAATGTGCAGAAAGTGATTTTGAGAGCACCAGGAACCAGCAATCAGCCCCAACAAAGAATGTCACCGAAACTAGGAAATCCGTACACGTTGCGGCCTGTTACAGGTGATGCATTTTTTGGGCGAATCAATGAACTGCGTGAATTAATCAATCATTTACGAAATGTCAATCCTGGTGAGGCGGTGCTGCTGTGGGGGCCTCGTCGAATTGGTAAGACCTCGATTTTGCTGCAGCTTCAGCAAAATGTGATGAACAGCGATGATTTTGTGCTTGGGTTTTTGGATATGCAGCGCTTAAGCGGCCGTTCCACAACCATGTTTTTGCGTGAAATTATTCGCACAATTTTGGACGCTAACCCACCTGATAAAAAAATTCAGCCGCCAAATTTGCGTCGCATGAAACGTGATCCGCTTGGTTATTTCCGCAGCTTCCTCGATAATTCTCCGATTTTACAAAACAAGCATTTGGTGCTTATCTTAGATGAATTTCAACTGCTGTCTACACTGACAGAGGATCACGTTGGTTTAGCAGATATTATCCGGTTTTTTCGCAGTTTAATTCAGTT
>QQUD01001039.1 GCA_008501785.1 Chloroflexota bacterium | reverse complement strand
CAAACTGGGTGTATGAAATGAATGTGAATGGGCAGCGAATGGCGCTGCTGCATCCTGGCGTTGGCGCACCGATGGCCGCCGCATTTATGGAGGAAGTGATTTCGCTGGGCTGCCGCAAATTTATTGTATGTGGTGGCTGCGGGGTGATTGACAAGCAGATTGGATTTGAGCATGTTGTGGTGCCGGAAACGGCCGTTCGCGACGAAGGTACCTCATATCATTACCTACCGCCCTCCCGCGAAGTGTCCGCTTCCTTAGCAGCAGTCTCTGCTATTTGCCAAACACTCGAAACCCACCATATTCAATACGTCTTGGGCAAAACATGGACAACTGATGCTGTTTACCGCGAGACATCAGCAAAGGTTGCCAGACGTCGGGCAGAAGGCTGCCTGGTTGTGGAAATGGAAACAGCAGCCTTTTGTGCAGTTGCCCAGTTTCGAAAAGTCACTTTCGGTCAAATCTTGTATGGTGGAGACGATCTCACAGGAGAGAAATGGGATTCACGGAATTGGCAAAACCAAACTTCTACCCGAGAAAAACTTTTTTGGCTGGCTGCTGAAGCCAGTTTACAATTATAAATAAATAAGCAAGCAAAACATAAAAAAATTTTAGTTAACTGGAACAAAATTTGCCAAAATGTGCAAAAACTTGAAATTTTCCTGAGCAAGGATATACTAAACTACCATAATGTGTCCTAACTCATGGATAATTCAACAAAAGTCGGGGATTTTGTAAACAGCAAACGTCAAAGTGACTTCATAATTTGAACATTACAAGCGTAAACACTCTTCCCAAATACCAAACAATCTGTCAGATAAACACCGCGTTTATACCTGTCACTTGGTTGATCTATTTCACAAGTTGGCAGATAAATTTATTCACCAATATAAATTTCAACACGAACAACATCAACTAGTTCATTATTGTATGTGAAGAGCAATCGCTCCCACACATCTAGTCCAAAACCACAATAAGATACGAGTATCAGGACCCCTGTTTTTGTCCTATATGGGTATTCAACCTGTTTTCCACCAAAGGAGGTGAAGTCCATCGGATAGACATATCGGACCCGCTATGTTGAACTCTACTTGAGCTGCACACTGTTTAAGTTGGATTCAACGCTTTGTTCGCTCAATATTTTATTTTCAATTAAACGTTTGGAGGAGAAACCAATGAGTAAAAATAGACTTTTTGTAGTCAGTTTTCTGTTAGTCTTTGCCATGTTCTTAGCTGCTTGTGGTGGTGGCGAGACAGTTGTCGAAACAGTCGAAGTTGAAGTCACCCGTATCGTTGAAGTCGAAGTGGCTGGTGAAGCAGCCGCAGCCGAACCCATGACTTTTGAAGGTGGCGGGGACACATTAGCGGCTGTGCAAGATCGTGGTATTTTGAACTGCGGTGTGAGTGGTTCCTTGTTAGCTTTTAGCTTCCCAGATGAAGCAGGTGAAATGCAAGGATTTGATGCAGATTACTGCCGCGCAGTTGCCGCAGCCGCTCTCGGTGATGCCAACGCAGTTGAATTCCGCAGCAGTAACGCCAGCGAGCGCTTCCCCATTCTGCAAAGTGGTGAAATCGATGTGTTGATTCGTAACACCACCTGGACCGTTAGCCGTGACACCTCCTTGGGCTTCAACTTTGCACCAACCACATTCTATGATGGGCAAGGCATGATTGTGCGCAAGGCAGACAACATCACAACGCTTGAGGACTTAGATGGTGGTACAGTATGTGTCAATGCTGGAACAACCACTGAAAAGAACCTGGCTGATGTTTTCCGCGCCCGTGGGATTGACTATGAAGCTGTTGTGTTCGCTGCGACGGAAGATGTGCGTCAAGCTTATGATGACGGCCGTTGTGATGGCTGGACTACAGATAAATCCGGTTTGATTGCCAACAGCGAACTGTTAGCAGTTCCAGCAGATCATGTAATCCTCGAAGATACCATGTCCAAAGAGCCATTGGGACCGTTGACTCGTCACGGCGACGACAACTGGTTCGATATTGTTAAATGGACGGTTAACTGCACCATCCAGGCAGAAGAATTGGGCATCACCTCCGAAAATGCCGACAGCTTCCTCGGTGGCGATGATCCCGTAGTCCAAAATCTGTTTGGTGAAACTGGCGACTTGCCGCAGGCAATGGGCCTTAACAACGACTTCTGCTACCAGATTGTGAAACAAGTTGGTAATTACGGTGAGATTTACGACCGCGCATTGGGTCCAGATACTCCCTATAACTTGGCACGTGGCGTGAATGCCTTGTGGACCGACGGTGGTTTGATGTACGCACCGCCGTTCCGTTAATCTTTACAGTGTGTACACCTGACAGGTTTTCTGAAACCTGTCAGGTGTTGTGCGTGGAAAGTATGCGGCCCGACAAATTGTCGGGTCGCATAACCCTATCAGGTTGGGAAGGTTTTAGAGGAGTCTTTCTATTTCTTGATTGGGGATGGTGGCCTTGAAAACCACTATCGCATTCGTAGATCAAGATGTTATCTTGATTGGGTGTAAGTTTACACCTAGACAAAACAACGTTTTGTCCACCATTAACAAAGGAGGAGAAATATGGCGCAATCAACTGCCCCGCCCCCTGTGGAAACCAAATCTGGCCTCCAAACATTTCTGGGTTATATATTTGATGTACGTGTCCTGGGTGTCTTGGGACAGATGGCTTTTATTGTTTTGGTTGTGATTGGTGTGCGCACGATTGGTGGCAACTTTGCCGAAAATGCCGACAGGTTGGGAGCCTCGCAGTTCATTTGTCGCGACGGTTCATTTAGTTACCGTTGTGCCTATGATTTTATGGACAGCGAGGCGGGGTTCCCTATTTCGGATACCATCCTCGAATATGATGAATCAAGCACATTTTGGTACGCGTTTTACCTGGGTTTGCTCAATACGCTCAAAGTTGCCATTTTAGGTGTTGTGCTGACCTCTGTAGTTGGTACAGTTGCCGGTATTGCCCGTTTATCAAATAACTGGTTGATTAGCAAGGTTTCCTTGTGGTATATCGAACTGGTGCGGAACACTCCCTTGCTGATTCAGCTATTTTTTATCTATTTTGGGGTCATTTT
>QQUD01000598.1 GCA_008501785.1 Chloroflexota bacterium | reverse complement strand
GCGTGTGTACTCATCCTGCCGGTCCATTTCAAATATGACATCCTGGGCATATTTTTCAAAATGCGCCAGCAAGCCAGGATTTGCCATTGGAATTGGGGTGTTGACATAACTAAGCGGAATGGTGAAAGAGTTCTCTTTTTGCTCAAATTTGACTGGACAGCAGAAGATTCGTTCATATTCGACCGTAGATTCCGGTTCGGGATAGGCAAACCTTACTTCCAACGGACTGAGATGGACACCCGTCAAGGTACGCATCATGCGCAGACTGCTGGAAATGGTGGCTTCAAAACAATGCCGGGTCATTTTAGGGGCATGGGGTGGTGTGTCGAGAATGGCTCTAATTTTGTTGAATCTGAACTTGACACTGCCCTCAATCATATTGCCAACAATGCGTGAATATCGGGCTGATTTGCCGAACGCTTCGCCCAGGGTTTTGCAGTTCATCATCAGGTAGCCCAAGATTGACCAACTACCTGCTTCGGCATATTCGCCCATGTGCAAACCAAAATACGGATCGTTTGTGTAGTGAGCCGCTTCATCTTGAATAAGCAGATAGGTATCAATTGGGATGTACGTATCAGGTGCTTTGATAGTCGCTGGATCAATGCCTAAAGACCCTAAAAATGGATCCGAATTGACCCCGAGTGAATTCATGTACAAAAACAACTGTTTCAGCACAGTGACGGATACGCTAATCTGGGCAGTTGACGTTGAATCGCTCATAGGATAATGATAACGAAGGTTGCGCAAAATACCACAATTTTTTCAGGAAAGGTCATAGTGAACTTGTTAAGAGTGACTTATGATAAGAATTGAATCAAATAATTCATTGCAAAGGACAGAAAATGCCTGAAACGGATAAGAACTGGAATAATTTATACAAAATCGGAGGTATAGGTGCCTGGATATTTGTTGGCTACTCGCTGGTGACGATGGTTCTCTTGATTGTGATTGGAGCACAGCCAGAGAGTGCGCAAGAAGGCTTTTTAATGCTTCAAGAAAACCGTCTGATTGGTCTATTGCGACTTGATATTTTGACAATTCTGATCATGCCGCTTTATTACTTGTTCTTTTTGAGTCTTTATCGGGCTTTGCAGGCGTCACGCTTTTTCTTGCAACCCCTTCTGTCTTTTCCTGGCTGACACTGAGCGATAAGTATGCTGCTGCTACATCAGAAGAAACAAAAAATTTGCTGTTGGCTGCTGGCTCGTGACTTTTTCCGTTTGGCACGGACAAAACAGCGTTTTGTCCTACGATATGTTGAGGAGACATCATGAACGTGGCACACCACCACCCATGAAAACCGTAGTGCGATTTGGTAAATCGCCTATCGAATTAGCAATTCGATTTACATTGGAGAATGTATGATTACTTCATTACAAAAACAAAAATCTGACTTTAGTTGGTCTTTCCCGAGTTTGTACAAAATAGGGGGGATCGCTGCTTTTTTACAGTTGGCGTCTATTTTGACTTTGGCGATTGCGATGGCTGTTCTTGGGCCGAAGCCTACCAGTGCTGAAGCATATTTCATGGTGCAGCAGAGCAGTAAGATAACGGCCGTTTTGCGTGGCGACTTTTTACTGCTCATTCTCATCGGTCTGTATCTTGGCACATTCCCGGCGATGGTTGTTGCTTTAAGGCATATCAATCCGGTTTATACGGCACTGGCGATGCTATTTACCATCATTGCTGTTACTGGCACATTTGCGACCGAGTCCACCTTTGCCTTGCTGCATTTGGGTGATCTTTACGCAGCAGCAGCGACAGACGTGGCTCGGGCGCAGTTTTTGGCAGCGGGTGAGGCAGTGATTGCTGCGGATATGTGGCATAGTTCTGCTGCGTACATGGGGGGCATTTTATTGCAGGGGTCAGGCGTGATCATTTCGCTGATCATGCTGCGCAGTAAAGATTTCAGCAAGGTGACTGCTTACGCGGGGCTAATTGGAAATGCATTGGACTTGATTCAACATTTATTGCATCCATTTGCGCCGTCCATTTCTGCGCCTATTCAAAGTTTTATGGGGGTGTTTTACCTGGTTTGGTTTCCGATGTTGGGATGGGATTTACTGAAGCTGAGTCGGAATCAAAAGGTAACGCAGTCATGAGCAAACATGGAGTCATGATGGAACAGAAAATTTTAGTTGCGTATGCCAGTAAGTATGGCGCAACGGCCGAAATTGCAAACAAGATTGGTGATGTGCTGCGTGATTTGGATTTGAATGTCGATGTGCTGCCGGTGAAGCAGGTGCAGGATGTGGGGGTGTATACGGCCGTTATCCTCGGCAGCGCCGTCTACATTGGTCAGTGGCGCAGGGAAGCGGTTAAGTTTTTGAAAGCGAATGAGGGGGTGTTGGGGAAACGGCCGTTTTTCATCTTCTCCAGCGGCCCCACAGGGGAAGGGGATCCCGTTGAAATGCAAAACGGATGGCAAATGCCTGGAAAACTACAACCCATCATTGAGCGCATCCAACCTGGCGACATTGCGGTATTTCATGGGGCGGTGGATACACAGAAGCTTAACTTCATTGAGAAATGGATGCTCAACAACGTTAAGGCTCCGGCTGGTGACTTTCGCGATTGGGATGCAATAACAGCATGGGCAACAACCATCGCTGATGATCATTCAAAAATTAAAATGGCAATAAACCGGAGCTTTGAATCGCCTAAATGAACCTGAAGAACCATTAAATCCGTTTACCATATTATTTTCTTCAGGTTCATAAGCGATGAAAATAGTAGGTTGAGTTTTTAACTTCCAGTACAAAGAGAGTGAAATGTCACAATTAACCAATTATGATTCACGTTGGAATGCCGTTTATAAGATAGGCGGTGTGGCGGCTTGGGGGACAGTTCTCACTGGAATCGTTGAAATTATGATTACATTTTTGCCCGGAGGAGATGCGCCTCATGGAACGATTATCGACTGGTTTACCTTGTTTCAGGAAGATCCGTTTATGGGGTTGCGTAACTTAGGCTTGTTAAATCTTTTTTTCAATGCATTCGCCATTCTGATCTACATGGCTCTATACGCTGTCCACAGACATCATCGAGAGCAGCCATTTGCTATGCTGG
>QQUD01000724.1 GCA_008501785.1 Chloroflexota bacterium | reverse complement strand
TCGGCTATGCTCCCGCGTATTCGTAATAATTGTGCAGGACGGCCTGGGGTTAATGTCACATCAAAAGCGTCAAGGGGGCATGTTAATCCATCACCAATTGCTTTTATATAAGCTTCTTTGCGTGTCCAGCAGTTGAAAAATGCTTGTGGTTGTAGTGTTGGGGGAACGGCCGTAAACTTCTCATATTCGCTGGCTGAAAAATATCGTTCGGCAATAGAATGTGCGTCAGATAACGGCCGTATTTGTTCAATATCCACCCCCACTTCCCTATCAATGACAAATGCATACAGTGCCATCCCATGTGAATGTGATAAATTGAATTCTAACCAACCATCTGGCATTTGCTGAGTTGTATGTATCATCGGTTTGCCATATTCACCATATTCAAATTCAATTTGTGCAGGATTAATACCTAAGTAGCGCCCGATTAATTGGCGCAAGATGCCGCGTCCTACAATGTAGTGAAATCGGTCTCGATCAAAATGAAAACGGCCAGCACGATCCCGCTCATCAGCTGAAAGGTGCTGATACAGATTGCGCCGTTCAGCTTCAGCTCTATTAAGTGATACAACCCATACATGCACTTGATTTGCAGCAAGTTTTATACCATCATGTGCATGTTGCCATTGAAGTTCATCCATTTAATTAAACCGCATTTGATTAATTTGATTCCTCAGTTCCATTGCTGCCGCGCGTGCAGCCTCCCCAATATTATCCATTGACGCATAAAGAACGCTGCGACTCGCACTAATGACAGGACCCGCAATCGTATCAGGCCCATATTGTACCGCAGCCGCTAGATTGCCACCTTGGGATCCAATGCCAGGAATCAAGAAATTAGCAGCGGGAGCCAATCTACGGGCAACCGCCAACTCTTCTGGATAAGTCGCCCCAACAACATACCCTTTATGGCCAGCCGTTTCCCACTGTTGACTTTGACGGAGCACCTGAGCCGTCAAGCCAGATTCAGCTAGCAAATCGCCCTGAAAATCGATAGCACTTGGGTTGGAAGTGCGAGCCAACATGTAGACTGCCTTATCTGGACGATTTTCGATCATGGGCAAAACAGCTTCTGAACCGACATACGGATTAACTGTTATCGCATCTACCTGCCACTCATCAAATAGACCGACCGCCCACGCTGCCTGTGTATGACCGATATCGCCCGTTTTGCAATCGATAATGATGGGAATGTGTCTGGGAATATAGGCTATCGTTCGCTCAAGTGCAATGATACCTGCTGCGCCCCATTGCAAATAAAAACCTAAATTGGGTTTGTAGGCACATACGATGTCGCATGTGGCATCTACAATCACTTTATTAAACGGCAGAATTGGTTCATCCCATTTTAAACCATCTACCCGCAAATGTTTAGGGTCTGGGTCTAAACCAACACATAACCACGAATTGTTTTGCTCCTGCACTGCTATTAATTTTTCTAAATAACTCATTTGAACATTGTACCGGAACCTTTTTATTGGTCGAGAAATCATTCATGGTCCAATTAAATATTAGAATTATCTACTATTTATCAGGAAACTGTGAGGTTTTCATCAGGTTTATTGATAAAACGACTTGTAAGATTCAAATTGAAATGCTAACTTGTTATGGTGTCAGTATTGTGGAGGAAGTATCGTGAATATCTGGTTTAAATTATCACCTGATCAAACAACTGATTTTCAAGTTCCGTGGAGTATTGCCTCGGCTCCCGAAAGCAGTTTTTATAGCACAATGCCCTTGAAAAATTTGTATCATAGTGGTCCTTGGCTGTTGCTTTCGTTGCAAAGTTTCGTAGAACGGCCGTCTATTGTCACCTTCCAACCCTGCACCGTCAAATTGAGCTATATCAATGAATTTGACTCATTTAACCCCCTGCATACCGTACAAGGGGGTCAGTTAAACCTCAATGGCGCCGAAATCAGCGGTTTGGTTGAACTTTTAGTCAATTATGCTGACCAAATGCCAAATGGTCATGTGCGCCCGCAATATACATTTGAAGAGATTAAACCAGACCAATGGGATAATTTTCACTTGTATGAAGACCCGGCAACATCTGCTCGACAACGCGTTTTTCTACAAGTCCATGATCTAGCTGCCGATTTGCGCCAGGAACCATTGGTTTCGTTGATCGTGATTAAAACCGCACCTTTTAATGAAGCAAGCTCTCAACGACTTGGTTGCACAAACTCTGTTACGTACAGCGTTGCTTTTCGACAGTTTTCAATTGCGCACCTAAGTGATCCGCAATTTTCTCCGTTAAATCAAGCTGTAAGCCGCATTGACTTGGACAAGTATGGTTTAGTCGAGTTGGCGATGCTGCTGCAAAAAATAATGGGTGACAAGCCACATTTTCCGCTTAGTGATAAAGAGATACGGCCGTTTGCTAGTCCCAATGCATTTCCACTTAACAATAGCCGCGCAAGTCGGTTAGTTTAATTCCATAACGTGCCAGCGTGCGGTGCAGGCAGGACACGAGGGGTGCTCTTGCCTACACAATCCTGGGGTGTGTCGCACATTTTCGAGTGCGACACGCCTTTAGGAACTCATTTTCTCTATAATGGTATCAACAATTTGAATAGGAGTTTTGCCACTCGAGTCTATTTGTTCAAATTGACTGTACGTTTCCTTACGATCTTGCAAAATTGCCGCAATCCGCTCCAGTGGATTCTCACCAGCAAGCAACGGTCTCGTTTCGCCATCTTTTTGGACACGTGCGAGTATTTCATTGGGAGATGCGGTCAGGCAAAAAATACGGCCGTTTCTCTCCAACACCGCCACATTCCCATCATCCAACAACATTCCCCCACCGGTTGAAATTACCAACCCAACTTGATTTGCTAACTCAATCGCAGCCTGATTTTCCATCTGACGAAAGGCTGTTTCCCCTAATTCCGCAAAAATATCAGCAATCGACCGCCCTGCCCCATCTTCAATAAACACATCTGTATCCACAAACTTGTAGCTCAACTGCTGCGCCAACAATTTCCCCACAGTTGTTTTGCCAGTCCCCATAAAGCCGGTTAAGATAATATTTGCCATGCCACACTCATTCTTCTTTATCGATATCAACCCAA
>QQUD01000188.1 GCA_008501785.1 Chloroflexota bacterium | reverse complement strand
CTCCAGGTGGCGGCAAACCCATTACAGGTAACAATCCAATTGCGTTTGGTATTCCCACGTTTGGCGAATTTCCATTTATTTTAGACATTTCGCTGTCGAATGTGGCGGGTGGCAAACTGCTGCTGGCCAGCAAAAAGGGCGAGAAGATTCCGCTGGATTGGGCGACGGATAAAAACGGCCGTCCCACCGACGACCCTGATGCAGCTTTTGCTGGTTTTTTGTTACCACTCGGTGGACACAAAGGCTTAGGTCTATCCTACGTTGTAGATATTCTCTGTGGCCTGATCACAGGCGGCGTATTTCAGCACAACATAAAAAGCATGTACAAACACCCTGACGATCCCAGTCTCACCAGCCACTTCATGATTGTCATCAATCCGCTCATTTTAATGAGCCAGGATGAGATGAAAGAACGCATGACTGAGTTTTACCAAACCATCAAAGCATCCCCAATGTGGGATGACAATATGGAAATGATGCTACCCGGCGAAATCGAACACCGTACCGCACAGTCGCGCATGGAGAATGGGCTACCTATTCCCCCTGCACTCTACGACGACTTAAAAGCACTTGCAGAAAAGTACGAGGTTCCATTTTCATTGGCAGCATAATTTTTTTGAATGATTTGCATACGCATTCAAACTATTTGAGATTCAACTATTTTTAATTCAGGCCTTTGAGATTTTGGCATATTTAATAAATTAGTCGGGCAAGTTGTCATTTCGAGGTCCTCCGAGAAATCCCTTTCATTTTGCAGTTTAGAGGGATTCCTCACTCCGAAGACTCTTTTCGGAATGACAACATGTTATCCAGTTTAATTCTTAAAAAGCAAATAATTTAGAAGGTCAAGCAACCACATTTTAGTCGGAACAGGAGGCATAAAATGTCAGAAGGAAAAGCAGTTTGGTGGCAAGAGATGACCGCAGAAGCAGTCGTCGCACACGCAAAGAAAGACGATATCGCAATTTTACCATTGGGTGCAATTGAACAGCATGGACCACACTGTCCATGTGGTGACGACAGCTACAACGCCATCGGTATGGCGGAACACATCTCACGCAAAACCGGCGTGATGCTGCTGCCATGCCCAATGTATGGTTCCCATCCATACCATCACTGGGGCATGCCTGGAAACATTCCACTCACTTATGAAACCCATATCGGCCTAGTAATGGACATCATCAAAGGTGCAACCGTTGCTGGATTCAACAAATTTATCATTTTGTCTGCACACGGGCAAGTTTCTTCAACAATTGTTGCCGTACACAAACTTGGTATGGAAGGTATTTTCGCGGTGTCGCTGCACTGGTACGACTTCCTGCGCGACGACAAAGACGTTTTAGAAGATTGGATGTGGCATGGCGATGAAGCCGAAACATCGGTCGCTCTCTACCTCTTCCCAGAATTTGTGGACATGAGCAAAGCTGACAAAGGTGGCGGGGAACCATTGGTAGATCGCAAATTCATCATTGCCCCAGGTATGAAACCACAGCCCGGTATGATGTACCACTTTGAAGGAACGTTTGCCCGTCCAGAGTACCGCGAATTGAAGAATGGCATCATCGGCGACGCGACCAAAGCTACCCGTGAGAAAGGTGAGAAAATTGTCACCCGCCTCACAAATCACATCGCCGAACTGATTGAAGATATTCGCAATCGTTACGAACCCGGTGAAAAACCGCTAGAGTCGTAGGGTTTGACTAGGAACCGGATTTTTCGGAAAAAACCTGGTTCCTGCATGAGGGAGTTACTATGAGATACCAAGATAAAGTTGTCATCGTTACAGGCGCAACCAAGGGAATTGGTGAAGCGTGTGCGTATGAATTTGCAAAAGAAGGCGCGAAGGTGGTTGTCACCGGGCGTTCTGTTGATTTAGGTGAACAAGTTGTTGCAGACATTAAAGCCAAAGGCGGAGAGGCCTTTTTTGTGCGCTGCGATATTGGCCAAAAAGCACAAATTGATGAGCTAATTGAAAAAACCGTTGCCAAGTACGGCACGATTGACGTAGTCGTTAACAATGCTGGCGTGAATCACAGTGCCGACTTCTTCGAAATTGAAGAAGATGATTGGGACTGGGTGATGAGTGTGGACTTGAAAGGCACATTCTTTGTCAGCCAGGGTGCAGCTAAAGTGATGGTTGAGCAAGGCAAGGGCGGCGCAATCGTGAATGTGTCGTCGGTAATGGCTCAGTTGGCACTGGCCGACCAGATTCCATACTGTGCGGCCAAAGGTGGCGTGAACCAGCTCACCAAAGCAATGGCGCTGTCGCTGGTAGACAAAGGTATTCAGGTTAACTGCTGTGCACCGGGTCCGGTACTCACCGAACTGATGGAGCGCGTGGTAAACAATGAAGAAAAGCGGAAACAGTTGATGGACCGGCTGCCATTTGGTCGTATTGCTACTTGCGAAGAACTGGCAAAAGTCATTCTCTTTCTCGCCAGCAAAGATGCCGAATATTTGGTCGGCCAGACGATTTATCCCGATGGTGGACGCAGTATTCAGGCTTTTCCGCGACGGATGGAAAAGTAAAAGAATTGACAATTGACAATTGATAATTGTCAATTGTCAATTCCTGACGGAGGAATCATGTCACAACCCAAAGTGGGCTTGATTACGTTTGGCGACCACCGGGTTCATGAGTGGGAGCATGTTTTTCAGAAGATGACGGAACCGCGTCATCAAGAGGCAGTTGCTTATTTTGAGACGCTGCCGGTGGAACTGGTGGCGAATGAAGCAGTGGCGCGGACGAAGGACCAGATTGATGCGCAGGTGGATGCTTTACGAGCGGCTGGTGTAGAGGTGCTGGTAGCGCATACGCCGTGCTGGACCTCGCCTAATTTGGTAGTGCGCGGCATTCAGCGGCTGGATATGCCGACGGTGCTGGTAGGCAATAAACATCCTGGCACGCACAGTACGGTTGGATTGCTGGGGGCGGGTGGCACGCTAAGTCAGATTGGGTATCCGCATATGCGGGTGCGTGAGGATTTTAACGAGGCGCTGTCGGAGAAGGTGATGCCATTTTTTAGGGCAACGGCCGTTAAGTCTCGTCTCCGTGGCAAAATGTTCGGTCTGTTT
>QQUD01000161.1 GCA_008501785.1 Chloroflexota bacterium | reverse complement strand
ACAACGGGCACAGCTAGCTCGGACACACGCGCTGCTGATTCCGGTTGTTGACTAAGGGTGATGAATATGGGGAGAGAGAGAACGGCCGTTACCCCCAACATCATCACCAGCCCCACCCAATGCCGCTTAAATCGCGCCCAATCCACCACCACCAAAAACCCACAAAAAGCTGCCAAAATCAACGGCACACCCCGCGAAGCAAAATAAGTGTACATCCCGAGGGACATAAATATTCCAGCAAAAATGAGGTAAGAAGTAGGAGGTACGAGGTAAAAAGCAATCTCCCTGCCCTCTGCCCTCTGCCCCTTGCCCCCTATTCCTTTCCAAAAAAAATAAATCGTCAGCAGCAGCAGTGGCGGCGTGAGAATATGACGTAAGCCAATGCGAGAATACATGAGGGACCAAAAACTAAACGCCAACCCAGCAGCAGCAATTAAACCGACATGCTGACTAAACAATCGACGCCCCACCTGATAAGTTAACGCCACCGTCAACGTCCCTAAAAACACAGACAACACACGAATGCCGACAATATTTGGACCAAAAAGCCCTAGCATAACCGCATTGAGCAAATGATACAGCGCCTCATGTCCAGATGCGTCGGCATAATAAACAGCCAACTCACCATCTAATGCATGTTGTGAAATGACCAGCGAGTTAATCAACTCATCGTCGCGCCAGCCTGGAGGAATGCCATCTAACTGCCACATGCGTAAACCAAACGCAGCCAGCACAATGACAAGTGCCAGCCATTTATAAATTGTGGGGTTTTGTAAACTGTTTGTGGTTTTGTTCATTCAGTCACTTCAAGCATTTGTATGGTTAAACTATCGCCAACAGGTTCTCCATCGGACAGGATTGGCAGGCGTTGTGCTTTTTCGCAGGTTTCAGGACAGGTGTAGGCTCCCACGGAAATGGGATATTGGGAAACGGCCGTTTCCTCCTTCACCCGAAACGTATGCAATTGAATAAAATAATCACTCGGTTGCCAACTTTCTGGCGGCACATCCAGCTTATCTTGCTGCAACACCGGCACACCATCTGCACCCAGCACATGTGTGAATAAGCGCATTTCAATCGAAATAGGTTCAATCACCTGCCACAACGTGGCAACCTGCACAAACTCTCCAATACCAACCACCGGCGTTTGCACATCGTATCCCAGCAATTGCAATGTATCGTCAAAATTCACCGGCTCATCTTCCATTATAAAAATCGTCTGCCATTCAACCAGTGCGTCATCTTCTTGCCACTCATAAATATTAAGCGGTCGATCCAGATCAGTTTCCCGCAGTGGCAGCGTTGTCACAGGGTCTCTTAAATTTACATAACGTTCGAGCGCTGGATGCATTGGTGTAAATCCAGATTGGATCACTACGCTAGTTTTGGCTCCGGGCAGCAGTAAACTGGTGCGACCATCGTGCCAGCGGGGAGAAACGGCCGTATTCGTCAACATCATCTTCGCCAACGCAGGCGAATGAAACTCCCCCGGTGTAATCGTCGAAATCACCACATCCCGCACATCACTTTTATTAACATAATCCATCGCCGCCACCATCGTACTCTCATACTGCACCCGCACCTCCGGCGCATTCACCCAAGTCCCAAAGTAATCACGAGCGGTGCTAATAACGATTGTGACGAAGAAGAAAGTAAGCAATAAGTAGTAAGTAGTAAGTAGCAATCGGTTGTCCGCTGTCCGTTGTCCGTTGATTGTTGATTGTTGTCCGTTGTCCATTTTTTGTTTTTTGTTTTTTGTTACTCTGCCTAACACCAACGCTGGAAACAAATACAAAACCGGCTGAACCCCCATCGCCTGCGTCATGCTCAATTCAGGACCAGTCACAAAAACGGGCGCAATACCTAGCAACAGCCAAATCAGCGCGGCGAAAGCAGCAGTACCTTGTTGTTTTTGTTGAGGGGTACTGTTTTTGCGTAACGGCCGTATCGCCCACCACCCCGCCAGCAGCAGCCCCATGTAAAACAGCGTTCCCTGCACCAGGGGCAGCAGCGGTTTACCCGGAATATTGTAACGCCAGGTCATGTCACCTTCAACCGTGAACAAGCGCAAGCTGTTTTTTGTATTTTCCCACAGCAAGAAAAAGTCCCCGTTGCGAGCGGCCGTTAACGGATCACTCAACTCGACAATACGAACTTCTAGCTCTGGATTATTGAGCAAAAACACAATCAGCGGGAGGGCAATGAGGAAGGCGATGAAAAGGGTAACGGCCGTTCCTTTCCACATCCGCTTAAACTGCTCACGGTCCACAATTGCCAAATACACCACAATTGCCGGAAAGAGCAGCCACATGATGCGGGCGGGGATGTAGGTGTAGAAGGTGAGGCCGAGGAGGAGACCGGAAAGAAAATAATGAATTGTGAATTGTGAATTGTGAATTGTGAACCGTTGCCCGTTGATTGTTGCCCGTTGATTGTTGACTGTTTCTCTTTGCCCTTCGCTTCTTCGCCACCAAATCCACAACGCCAACACAAACAGCGCTGGCAGCGTAATAGATCGCAGCGATTGACGGGCGGCCATGACGCCCCAAAAGCTGACGGCTAATCCGGCGGCAGCGAGGAGAGCGGTGGAGCGGTCAAAGGCGCGGTAGGTCCAGGCATAGAGACCGACGATGGAGATGAGGCTGAAGAATACGGCCGTTAACCGTCCAGCCAAATACGTTGGCCCAATCACCGCCATCACAGCCGCAGTCACATAATCGTACAGCGGCTCCCGACCGTGCCCAATGGTGAAGTAAATGGCACCCTCACCCTGGAGAATGCCTAATGCGGTGATGCCGTGATCGGCTTCGTCGTGGGTCAGTCCAGGAGGGGCAGATGTGATGTTGTAGAGGCGGAGGGAAACGGCCGTTAACAAAACCAACAGCAGTAAAACCCAATGCCACCCGTTCCAACGTCGTATTTGTTCCATCATACCAGGGGCGAATCATACTCAAAGGCTCACAACGCGACAACTACCATCTCCATACGCTAGCCTGACAAAGTGGGGCGCATTCAGGGCGTGGTGGCAAGTCACCACTTTTTCCTTTACCTGGATAACAAAAACCCATTGGCACAATC
>QQUD01000423.1 GCA_008501785.1 Chloroflexota bacterium | reverse complement strand
TGGTTCTATGGTGTCTGTTGGCAGACAAATTTCTGGCTGAACGCAATCCAAATCGGATGGACACAACAAGTCAAAACTAAACGTCAGGCAAAAGTAACGTGGGTCGAAATTGGGGTAAGGCGTATTGGTGGGACGCTTATTTTCATCCAGCGCCACTAAACAGAGCGTATAGGTTGAAAAGTCACCCGTTTTATTCAACTTAACGATGAGGCAATCATCAACATCCGGCTCAGGGGCAACTCTGATTTCAAAATCGACCGCCTCTAAATCACGGATGCGCCGCCCCCCTTTGATCACAATGTTTTTTAAGCTAAGATTAGCGGGGGCTTTTTCGAAAAAGAAGACCTGCAACGTCGTATCATTCTTAATATCTAAATAATCAAGCCCATTAAGTGTGTCATAGCTGAATAAATCCTGCCGCCGCTGTTCGTTGTCACAAATGTGCGCTGTCGATTCCATTAGGTATCTCTCCGTTCAAAGTGGCTGGTGATTTCCTCACTCGTTTGCCGCACCACATACGCAACAACCACCCGCAGCGTACTCTCTTCGCTGGTTACTTCGAGACGACGCACCTCTATCAAATCGCCTAGCCAGCGCTGCAAACCGGCTTGGATGGTATGCTGAATCGCCGTGGCGATTTCAGGGCTGGTTGAGGCAAAGATCATTTGCAATAAGCCGCTGCCAAAATCGGGGCGATTAACCCGTTCGCCGGGGTTAGTAAAAAGAAACTGCTCGATCATGTCGCGAATGTGGTGGTGCTGTTCCGCGAGAGCTGTTTGCCCTCGGCTATCAAACTGGAATGGAAAGTCGATCTGTTTCATCGTTATGTTCCTTTTACGCGAACTTGTGTCACAACAATGTTTAAACCCGTCCCCGTAGGTACACAAACTGCCTGGCTATCCTGAAGCAACACGGGCATCCCGCCGACTTTGACGCGGGCAGCGGCTGTTGTCCAACTAGCCGTTACACAAGGACCGTTTGCCGCTGGCGGAGGTGGTAATGTGCAGCCCGCTATCGAGTAGGGGCCAGCTTGAGTCACCACCGCCTGCCCACTCACTTTGACACGAGGATTAGGCGCGGTTGGTGTGGCCTGCCCGGCATGTAAACAAAGCACCGTTGCCCCCTGATGCAAAATGTAGCCGGGCATTAAGTGACCTCCAGAGCGCCATTGTTTACCGACACCTGTGGACCAGACAAAGTAATGGTGGCGTTTTGGCCATTTTCAATCGTAATTCCCTGCATGTCGAGTAAAATTTTGAAGCCGCTTGTGGTTTCGATAGTGAGACCACCTGCCCCAGGAGTATCGTCTAAGGTAATCGTGCCAACATCTGTTTTGAGCATCTTGACATCTGGCAAGGCAGGCAGCACGGGTGCTTCTCCTTTGCCCCAAAAGCAACCTGTCCAGATCGGATACTCGGGATTGCCCTGCTCAAATTCGATCCAAACAGAAGCCCCATTGGGAGGAATGAGGAATAGCCCAACACCTTTTCCGGCATACGGAACGGCGGGTAATGCCCAGCCGCTTTCGTGTTCACCAAAAACGTCCTGTACTTTTGCCCGAATCCGCCCCCGCATCTCCGGGTCTTGATTGTCAGAAACGACACCTTGAAATTTGCCAATAAAGGTTCGCTGCTCACTCATAGTGTCACCACCGATTTTACCGCACCAAAGCCCTCTCGTTTGAGCTTGAACTGCTGCCGATAGGAGCCTGCCTGAATGGTGTGTGTCACTTCTTTGACGTAGTAGTCGCCGTTGTAAGTGTCACCAACACCGCGCACGCCGACGAGACGCCGTGACTTGAGGGAACGGCCGTAACGCACCGCATTCAGCTCTCCACTTGCCTGAATCGGATCAGCAGATTCTGACGAGGTAGCCGTCCCACGTAAACCAGCCTGATACGGGTTGAGCTTGGCACTATTACGATCAATGATCCGCCGCAACACAGTCGCTGGGCGGCGTGCCAGTGGTAGGTTTAGCCCAGAGGGGACGGGGATAGAAATGGGCAGCCTTGTATTTGGTTCGACGATGGTGATCTCTGGCGAAGCTGGGCCAAGGGCGTTATAAGTAAAGTTGATGGGAGCATCGACATTGGTCAACGCGCCCATGTTCATTGTTAAGGCGGATTGGGGCACGTCGAGCCGATTTTCAGGCCCCCAATAGGCGATATTGGTTCCAGGTACTGGGCCAGGCTCAATATAAAACACAAACCCGTTTTTCTCCGCCAGCGATTGTATACAGGCCAGATCGCTTCCCTGCTGGCTGGGGACGCGGTCTGTCTCAATCGGAATATCTGTCGTTGTTGTCACTTTTGGCACCAGGCCATATTGAGCATAGCTGGCCAAAAGACGTGTGACAATCACTGAGTCGGGCTGGTTGGGATAGACCTCAGTTTTTTCTTCAAGCTCGAGCATTACGGCCACAGATTCACCCATCAGGTGAAGCTGTGACTCACCCGGCTGGTTGCTGGGTTGAAACTGCTGATGGGTAATAATGCCGTCGATCAGCACTTGCGGCAGTGCGCCAAAGATGACAGAGATGACCAGGCGATTGGGCGGGTCGAGCAAGCCGGAAGTAAGCAAGCTATAGTCGAGCGGCGTTTCTTTGCCCAAGGTCAGCTTCAGCTTAAAGCCGTCTCGCTCGCGGTCTTTGTTGGTCACTTCAATCTCTCGCAAGGCAGACATGACGGCATAGGGGGCCGGTAAGGGCACGGTACGGCCAAGCTGCAACAGGAGCCGAATCCCAAGCAGGTCAATCATTTAACCCGCTCCCTGGATGATCGGGATGTCAATTGTTTTGTCAATTTCGGCCGTGAGCTGGTTGGGGTGCATAACACTGTTGGCGTCACCAAGTCGCCAAAACTGTTCGGGGTCGCCGAGATAAACGGCCGTTATATTATCCAACCGCTCGCCAGCCGTCACCGTATGCTGGGTGAGGGTGATGCTGCTGCTCACATCCGGCAAGAAGCGGCGTTTAAGATAGATGACCTCTTGGGAAACGGCCGTTGTCATCTTCTTTGTTTCAATTAAGTGATAGCGACTTGTCACTGGAAACATAAATCCTCCAAAAGCGAGAGCGAGAGATCAGAGCTAGAGGAAGAAATCTCTCGCTCTTGCTGCATCCACTCGTTTAAAATTTCAAACCTGACCCCACATTCTGCACGCTGTTCAACACATTTGATGTGGCTTGAATCTCTTTTATGACCTGATGCACCATAAAGAGCGGGTAGCCAGGATTGTCGATCTTCAGGTCGTAATAGCTCAAAACGGTCATCGAAATATCCACTTCGGCCCTAATTGGGTTGAGCAGGTTGTCAAACGCCTGCTCGGTGATGTTCAGGCTGGTGACACGCACGGGCAAGACGCGCTGCGGCCCCCAAACAAAGAGCGTTAGCGGCGCTTCCGGTGGGATAATCTCTAGCATCCCGGCATTGGCAAGTGCGTCATTGCTAAAAACAACCGCTGATTTTGGATAAAAAAGCATCTCCAATGCCGACAGCGTGGGGGCAATGCCGCTGGTGTAGCTCAATGGATTGATCGAGCCGTCATCATCAGTAGCATCAATCTCAATTTTCAGCGAGATCGTTTCCTCAGGTGGCCCCTTCAGCCGATACACCTCGCCCCGATCCCCCTGCTGTCCAGTACCAGAGCTGCTCGCCACGCGAGGCGCCAGCCGCCGTGTCAGCGAGTCAGGGTTAAACTGAAACACAATCACGCTCGCCAGCGGGTTAAACTTGTCCACGCCAATGATGGCACCTTTAATCAATTTTGGTGATCCTGGAAATGTTGTCATGTAAATTCGCTCTTTTGTTGCAAGTAATTGTGAATTAAATTTATCCTAGTTATATAATCAAGTATTTGCCAAAAATTGACGGATATATTTACCTTTGGGTACAGATAGGGCACTGTTTTGTTCTGTGCAGATTTAGTTGGTTTAGTTTTCCTTTAACTTCATCACAAAGTGCCTTTCCATTGTCTGCCATAGCAATACCTATGTTGATTGCAACTGTATCTGGTGGATCATCCCCAGAATTATTGCCTTCTTGCACACTTCCTGCTCCTTTATGCAATGCCCAAGGGGAAATTTCCATTCTTCTACCTACCCAGCCATAATGAATATTTCCAGGAACATCGTAATTTACACAATGTCCGCATAATGTAACTGTTCTATCACACTTTTTTGTCGGACATGATCGGCCATTATCAAAGCGCCACCAGCTTTGTGTTCGTTTAAAGTCCCAAGGTCGACCGGGCCCCACCAAATCTGCAAATTCCTTAAATGCTGCAATTGTCCAACCAACATTGAAAACTGGTATCCACCTTGCCCAATCATTCTCCCTCCCAGTTCTAATAACCGGATGGTTTTGATTAACGTTCATTTGATTTATCAGCCACTCTGTAACATTTGGACCCCATCTTTTTTCAGAGTTATCAGAGTTTTTAGGTGTTTCAGGAATAGGGTCTGGTCTACATATAAACGATTGCGTGGGGCCGCCAACGTAAGCATCTAGGCTTTTGATGGTTAAAGGGCCGACAATCCCATCAATGGGACTTTCGCCATTACGTTCCTTTTTTGCCCACCTTTGAAAATCCTCAACAACATTGAAAGTCGTTCCATCAAAGAAATCGGAATTAGGGTCTGCTAGTTTGTGTTTGACATAGTCTTGGCTACTAGGACCGCAACTCCAATGTTGTAATACTTGATGTAGTAGTTCAACTGATCTACCCTTTGCCCCAAATGCAAGCAACCGTTCGTTACTTCCAGGCAGCTCTTGCCGCATTTCACAGAGCCAAGTTTCCATAGCCCAATCCCCATTCGGAGATGGTAAGATTGGGCATTCAGTGGCAATTGGGTCAGAGTCTTGTGGGTCGCTGACCTCCTTTCGTTGTATTATTTGGGGATTATTTGTCATGCCTGTATCAGTTACCCCCCCCTTTTGCTGAATGGTATGTGTCAATTCATGGGCAAGAAGCTCAAGTCCTGACGAGGTTTGGGGATGGAACTGCCCTCCACCAAAAACAACATTGTGACCTACCGTATAAGCTCGTGCGTTAATTGCCTCGGCTGACTGTGCGGCTTTAGCACCTGTATGGATTCTTATCTGGCTAAAATCTTTCTGATGCAGGCTGTGGTGATTCGTTGGCTGGTTTACGATCCTTTTAGAAATAGTTTCGGCTTCCTTTTCAAAAGGATCACCGGGTTGGTTAACCGTTAAGGCAGTATGAACTGCTTGGTGGGTAGGGGTTTGTAACTTTACTTGGCTAAAATCTGAACTAAGGCGAGACTCCATAAATATGCGAGTATTGGAGTCTAACGGCCGTCCCGTTTCCCTTAATACCTCATGCACAATCGGTGGTGCGTATTCGGGGTTGCTTTGCGTGTTAACCGCTTTTCGTTGCAATTTCAACTGCTCTTTATTGCACTCAGCACATTCACCATTAACTGTAATCGGTTTGCCGCAGGCACATTTACGCTGCAGGACTGCGCGTTGGGTTGTTGTGCTTTTTTCTGGATTGTTTACCGTTTGTAAAATCATCTCAAATTTTCTTTGTGATAGCAGTATCTAAATGAATCACTAAACATTTGTGGCGTTAGCAAGGTGTACAAGGTGCTGGTGTTCTTTTATTGATTGTTGTTCTAGCAGCACCAAGGAGACCGATCACTTTTGATGGTTCGGTTAAAAATCCAGCAGGGTCTTGTGGAACATTGTTCGTGCGTACTTCAAAATGTAAATGAGGGCGATTGGGAGAGGCATTCCCTGTCACACCCGTTTCACCTAGTTTGTCTCCTACACAGTAATTTCCGTTAGTTTCTCTTTTGGAAAGGTGGGCATAAATATAGGTTCTCTGCGGATTTTTGCTGCTGCGTAATCTGATGTATTGTCCAAACCCTCCCGGATCATTGCGCCTTGTTGCGGTTCCCTCAACCACGGCGCGGACTGAAGTGCCTACTGTTGCATGTAAATCCCATCCCCGATGCCTGCGAGTACAATTGTTTCGGAAGCAGCCAAACTTTGCTCCGTGCCAGCCAGACCCTCCAGGTGATTGAAGTGTAGATATGTCGTTCAAAGGATTCACGAGCGGATTTTCTGTGGCTGGTAAGATACATCTAATCCCATGCGCTATTCGGCTAAAAAACCCTTCCTCTTCGGCTTCGTTGGCTTGGCGTTGCATAGAAACGCTGTGTTGATTAGCAATCTTATAGTTGGTTGCGCTGGCCTGTCGTTGTTGCGCATTTTTTTGTGCTTCTGTTTCAGCAGGATGCGATTCTGCCATAATTTTGATTGCGGCTGGGGGCATTGCGTTCTCAGAACGATTTTGCTGTACAACATGTGTTAATTCATGCGTTAGCAAGCTCCTTCCTTGATTTGACGTCAATTCGTATTGCCCATGACCAAACACCACATGTGGTCCTACCGTATAGGCTAATGCATTGACAGATTGAGCGGAGTGGGCAGCTTTTTCATCGCTATGGATACGTACCGAGCTGAAATCATAATTAAAACGGGGTTCCATGAATGATTTTGTTTTCGCGGGTAACGGCCGTCCCGGCGATCTTAACACCTCATGCACAATTGGCGGCGCAAATTGGGAGTCAGTTTGTGAATTGACCGCTTTGCGCTGCAACTTCAGCCGCTTTTTATTGCACTCAGCACATTCCCCATTGACCGTGATCGGTTTGCCACAGGCACACTTGCGCTGCAAAAGTCCCGAAGACACAGGCTGTTGGCGATTGAGGGTGTTTTGAGGTTGTGTTACATACCCTTGTTGGTGCATCAGAATTCCTGTTAATTTCCTTTTCTACAAAAATAGTATGCTTGATTTTCTATCAAATTGCCTCATATTGAAGGTGGACATGATCCAACAAAATCGGGATGGATGGGAATGTTATTGACATCAGCAGCAAATTCTTCCAAGCAATGTGCGTTGCCCGCACCTCTTCCTGAATCTTCAAGTCCATAGAAGACATGAGCAGCTTCATGAATAAGCGTCAATGCACGACCATTTAATGGATTTGTCGTATCACGCCAAAATGGACGGCAAAGGAAAATTCGACTATTCCCAGGAATAGCTGCGGCCCAATCATCGGCTTCGCAATCTGGGTCTAAACACGTGTAATTCATGCGACCGCTGGTTAAAGAATTGCGAACATTCGTAAACCAACGAATGATCAGTTCAACTGTACCGGGTCCAGAACCAGTCCAAACATTGGCATCATTGGCATCTAAACGAAGGTGCTCTCGCATTGCAATTCCCAAAGTGTCTGAAATGAGAGGCCAAGCTGGTGGTTCCCCCCCCTGAATCCTAGCTCGGATATGTGATAGCTCATTAATCACGTTATTTAACATTTCAATAGCACGTGTATCCGCTTGTTGAATGATGACCACTGGATTACTGGTTCCAATTGCAGTAAAAATAGGATAGGTGCGGGGAAAACGCTCACAGCTTACGCGAGTTGGATTCACTAATCTTTGAATTAAATTGTTTCTTGAATTTGATTGTGATTGCTGTACAACATGAGTTAACTCATGAGCAATGAGAGAGTCCCCAGATCGCGTGTTAGGAGCATACTGTCCAGAATCAAACACAATATTCGTTCCAACAGTGTAAGCTAAGGCATTTACAGCTTGAGCCGATTTGGCAGCTTTTGAATCGGTATGAATCCGAACGAGATTCAAGTCATTTTTGTTGTTATGGGTAGAATTAATAGATGATTCCATAACCGAATTAGCTGTTATTTCTGCTTCTTTTTCAAGGGGATCATTGGCCGACCCAATGGGCAACCCAGCTTTGGCAACCATAGGGCTGGCTTTCGTCACAGGGTTGGACTGTAAGACATTTCCCATGCGGGATTCCATAAATGACCTTGTTCCAGCATCTAACGGCCGTCCTGGCGACCTTAACACCTCATGCACAATCGGCGGGGCCACATCAGGGCTGTTTTGTTGATTGACTGCACGTCGCTGTAATCTCTTTCGTTTTTTATTGCAGGCGGCACATTCGCCGTTGGCGACGATGGGACGACCGCAACTGCACGTTTTGCGCTGCAAAATTGGACCAGTGACCGTTGATTTCTGTGCTTGAGCGGCCTGGTAAGCTGTCAAACTCATTGAGTCAACCCTCCATAAATAGAACGAGCGATGTCGGACCCAAATTGAGCAGCGGTGTTGTCTGTGTTTTGTTGGATGTCGGTACCCATGCGGCTGGGCAGCGCGATGTTGGCGTGATAGTTTAAACCGTTTTCGGCCAGCAGACGGGTAAGTTCGGTGGTTACGGCCGTTTCCAGTAACGGCCGTTCTCGCTGTGCCAATTCAAAACCGTCTAAAATGATACGTTCAATGTAAATCTGAATAGTCATACGAATTCCTATTCTGTTGGTACCTGAGCAGTGAGCTTCGGGAGAGAGGTCTCCCAGCGCAAATCTGCTTCACGCACCGGCCGTTCTAATTTGCGAAACTCCTGCCGGGCTGCCTCCAAGATAAGCGGCATCGAAACCGCCCCGTTGGCCTGGGCTGCCAAAAAGGCAGCGTTTAACGCCACATTTTGAATACTGCCACCCGTTAAATTAAGGCGGCTCAGGTGTGCAAAATCCAGCCCCGCTTTAGATAAATCAGTTTCTTTAGGAAAAATACGCTCCCAAATCGCCTGCCGCTGCTGCGGTGTGGGGAATGGAAAGTTGACAATAAAGCGCAGGCGACGTTTAAAGGCGTGGTCGATGGCCCCTTTTAAATTGGTAGCCAAAATGGCAAGGCCGACAAACGCTTCCATGCGCTGCAGCAGATAGTTGACCTGAATATTGGCGTAGCGGTCGTGACTGTCTTTGACTTCGCTCCGTTTGCCAAAGAGTGAATCCGCCTCATCAAAAAAGAGGATGACACCGCCATCTTCGGCAGCGTCAAAAAGTCGCCGCAGATTTTTTTCAGTTTCGCCAATATATTTACTGACGACAGCCGAGAGATCGATGCGGTACAGATTTAACTGGAGCGCGTTGGCAATCACCTCTGCGGCCATCGTTTTTCCGGTGCCGCTCTCGCCCGCAAAAAGGGCGTTAATGCCCAAGCCACGACTCAACCGAGCGCGAAAACCCCACTGGTCGTAGACAATGTTGCGGTGATGAACTTGAGCAACCATCTGCTCTAACAAAGTGCGCAGCGGGTCGGGCAAGATAATATGATCCCAGGTAGCCTTAGGTTCGATCCGCTGTGCCAGCATGTCCAGGCGGGGGCGTGTGTTGATTAGACAGGCATTCCATAGACGCTTGTGGGTAACTTCCTCTTGAGCAGCCTGTGCTTCGCTGTTCGCAAAATGGGTAATTTGCTGGATCGTGACAGCGTTGAGATTAAACTGAACGGCCAGCTTGGCTGGGCTTTCAGGCAGTTCGTTTCGCAAAATGGCTTCCCATAGCTGCCGCTGTTCAAGTGGGGTGGGCTTGTTGACTTCCACAGCAACGGCCGTTGCGCCGCCATCGGCGCGTACTTCGCGTGTACTGAGTAAAAAAAGACCCTGACTTTGGGCTAAGAACCGATTGACTGGAGAAAACTGCCCAGATTGTGTGGTGTCATCTATATCCTGGGCATCTATGAAAAGGCCGATGGGGAGTAGAACGCTTTCTCGCTGCCAGATGCGCGCCAATGATTCAAGCTGCGACATCTCCGTTGGTAACACCTCAGCAGGAAGGCGATAGAGAGAGATGTTGAGCAGATTAGCAAGCCGTTGTGCGACTAACTGCTTGCTCAATGAATCGATACCCAGCAGCTGGATAGTGGGAAACGGGCCGCCGTTAGTCGTTTGCCAGTGACGGGCTGCAAGGCCAACTGCCGTTTCCTGCGAAGAGGGCAACGCTTGTTGGGTATGGTGTAGATCAAACGGTGCTAAAAAAGGCATCATCCGATCATCCAAATAGTTAAGCCCCTTGATATAGTTGAGAATCCGTTCGTCAATGCAGAGTGGGCTGGTAGTCAATGGTGTAGCACCGGGCTGATTGATTTCAATGAGCTGCCAAAAGCGTAACGGCCGTTTTGGCGACAGGACATCCCAACGAGGGTCGTCAAAGAGCATCATTGCCAATGCAAAAGTTGGATGTGGCTTTTGGGCATCATCTTGGGCCTGAGCGATGAGCTTGGGCATATGAGCGTCAAGCTCCATCGCCGCACACAACAGCAGCACCTCCTGCTCAAAGGTTGAAAGGCCAAAATGCTGTGCCAGGAGAATCAGTGCCGGAGGTGGATCGCTGGCAGCAGCTTGATCCATATTGGCACGCGCCAGCGGTTCATCATTGCTGGTAAAGAGTCGATCCTGATCTGGTTCAGTTGTCGTTGTCTGAACGACCGCTTGATTGAGAAAAGGGAAAAGCTGGTTAGTATGTGGTGGCTGTGCGGCTGGGGGGGTGGGCTGAACCAGAGGGGCACTGTTCGGTGCCATTTGCCGTAGTCGCAAGCGTAACCAGCTTAACGCCTCATGCAAATAAAGCTCATTATGATCCTGCCAAAGCTGCTGATCTTCGCTCATATAATGATTACCTTTTGGTTTGGATCAAACTTCAGCAACTTCTGCTTTGGTTCAGTTTCCGTCTCTTCAATAATAACAGGCAAGCTATCGACCCCATCTACACGCAAACGAACAACAAAACCGCCAGCTGGCATGGTGTCCACTTCATCATCCGTTAAAGTGATTGCAAATTCTAAACTGCTGGTTGAATCACCTAAAAATGGGGTCGGCGGCACTTCCTTGCTCGCTAACAGCAACAGAACCTGTTGATCTTTATACACATCTGGAACGCACCCAATCGTGATCGTAGCGATGTCACCCACACGTGTCACCTGAGTCTCGTTGATTGTTAGTTTGGATGAAAGGGGGAGCGGCATTTGGTTCGTGGTACGCACGAAATCATCGCCATCATTTTTGATAGTTACGCTCACACTATTAACACCTGCTGCCCATTCGTTATTTGTATCTGCTGGCGGCAATGTCACAGTCAGTTTTTGCGCAGTGCTCTCGGTATCTAGTTCTAGAGAAGCAGGTGCAGCTAATTTTGGATGGGCAACGTTGATCTCTAACGAATCACCGCTCAATCTTTGCCCATGAATTTCAATTTCATCGCCTAATTGGATGCCGAAGCGTGTTCCAGCGGGGCGGCGAATTTCAGTAATAGTGGGAAAGAGATTGCTCACGACCCTGGGACCGCGATCTTTACTGCCCCGCCGTAAGACAGGGAGCGCGGCTGCATTGGGATGTTGGCTTTCGATTAAGACAACAGATACTTCATAGGCAACTGCTAACCGATAGCTGGCTTGAAATCCTGTCCAAATTTTGGATAGGTCATCTAACGTCAAAGGATGTACCGTGAGGCGCACTTTTTCTGGCGCTACAAAACGATAAGCATTGGAATCTGCCTCGTCAAGTTCCTTATTAATATCTTCGGCCGTTAAAATTGGAAAATCGTGCAAGATGCTCATGGCCATCCCCAGAAGGCGATGAGTACCGCGTAAATCCCCCGTCAAAACTTCTCCAGCTTCTTCCGTAGAATAAGCCGTTAAAAGATAGTAAAGATTTAATGGCAGGGGGGGTCGTCCCAATTCACCCGGTTTTACCTTCCAGGGAGTGTCCATATTGCGCCAAGACGAGTTAATGGTCATGTGGTAAAGATAAAGATTGATCACATCTCCTTCAGAAGCATCAACTTTATCTAATGGTTTTGCGGAAATACCAGGACTCGTTTCATCTGGGAAAACGTGCCCAAAGTAGGCATGTAATTTTTTTATCAATGTTCGGGTGATGGCTGAAATGGCAATCGCGTCACTCATCGCACGCCCCCTTGTCGATGGCGCTGATTCAAGTAATCATCAAGCGTCAATACGGTATGGTTTGGACGTTTTTTCTGGGGCGTGGGTTGAGCAGGGACACTGTTTGCTCTTACTTCGATACGGCCGATTTTTACTTGAATGGTTGGCGCGGCTGTTGTGTCCTGTCCATTTTGGGTTGCTGGTGGGGCTTGGGGTATACCAACGGCCGTTTCTCGACCAAGAATCGAGGGAATAGGAGGAGCTGTGAGCAAAAAACGGCCGTTTGGACGATGATTGTGCGTTGAGACAGCGGCTTGATGGG
>QQUD01000519.1 GCA_008501785.1 Chloroflexota bacterium | reverse complement strand
CAATGCGTAATCCATGTCAAACTGTCGCCCGGTGAAGATGAGTTCCTTCGCACGAGCCGGTCCAACCAGACGGGTAAGGCGGGTTGTGCCGCCCACGTCAGGGATGATGCCCAGCCGCGTTTCGGGTAAACCCATTTTGGTTCCTGCGGCGGCAATGCGAATATCACACGCCAACGATAGTTCCATTGCCAAACCCAGGCAGTGACCATGCAGCACGGCAATCGTGGGCAGTTCCAGACGCTCCAGCAGCGTCAGTACCTGTTGAAAATCATCGGTAATGTTCCGCATTCGCTGCTGCCAGTTGGGTCCGTAATGGTCGGCCATGCCGAGCAGTGAACTGACATCGATGCCTGCGGAGAATGACTTGCCTTCGCCGCGAATGATAACGGTACGGATGCCGGGGGTGCAGCTGGCTTGGGAAACGGCCGTTTTCAACCCATCATACACCTCCCGATTAATCGCATTCCGTTTGTCCGGTCGGTTCAAAATAATCTCAAAAATCGTATCTTGCTGCTTCGTTAAAACAAGGTCGCTCATTTTGCCTCCTGAAATTTAAGAGGGACACAGAGTTTCACAGAGAGGGAGAGGGGAGAAGAATTCATAACATGCGGCGGCGAATACCGCCGTCTCTGAGTAAGGTGACGTTGAAATTGAGGAGTAGGCCTACTTTGCATTTTGAGAATTTAAGGTAGGAGAGGTCCCAAATCCTTATGCACCTCAATCGCCCCACCAATAGTCATCGACGTAATTTCATTAATCCTCACCCTTCTGCCCTCCTCTCGCCTCTTCTCTCTGTGAACCTCTGTATAACTCTTTATAAATGTCACTATCACACAATTACATTCAACACTTGCACATTTCTTAGCTGTTCTTTAGTACAGTGGCGCAAGAATAAAAATCCGAATATGATTGTATATGTCATTTTGTTAATCCCCAATTTGAAACTTTTGAAGGAAGGTTGAAAATGAAAAATATTGCTTCCAATATCATGAATTTATTCCCCGCAGAAGAAGTTAGCGCACATTGTGATGGCCCTTGTGGTGTCTACGATCCAGCTTCCGCACGCATTGCGGCTGAAGCCGTTCTCTCCATGACCAAAAAGATGTTGGCCCTCACGCCACCAGACGGCAACGACAATCAAGCATGGGCTTCTTACCTGAACACAATGTCCCGTTACGCAGCCATTAAAGAAGAGCAGGCAACCCTGGCTAAGGACGAAGTTCTCGTACTCTGGACCGATTACTTCAAACCAGTCCACCTCGATGCAAACCCAAACCTGCACACCTTGATTTGGGAAACCACCAAGCTGCTCTCTGCTTGCAAAGTTGAAGTCAACCTAGAACATGCTCAAGAGCTGATGGCAAAAATTGAAGAGATTCACAACGTCTTCTGGGGAACCAAAGGGCGCGATGTAACTTATTACACAGCCAGTTGATGGTAATCAGTTAGCGGTAAGCATTCTTGCACTGATTACTGATCACCGATTACCGATTACCTATTCATAAACGGCGTGTTAGATAACGCTCGTCCACTCGATTATATACTTTTGCTTTTAAAGCGCCGGTGGCGGTTTCGTGTTACCGGCGCTTCTATGTCTCCAACATTGCAATCGGGGAATTGGTTGATTGTTGATCCGGGAGCCTATCAAAATAAGCCGCCGCATGTCGGAGATTTAGTAGTAGCGCGGCATCCGTTTCGGTCTGATGTAAAGATGGTGAAGCGGATAACGGCCGTAACCCCAAACAACCATTTTCACCTCCAAGGCGACAATCCATCCGCTCTCGAAAGCAGCGACAGCCGCTCCTTTGGCCTCCTTCCAATTACACATATTTTGGGTCGAGTCACCCATCGAATTCCCTAATTGACAAAGCAGTTATGTAGGGCTAGAATGTGAGCATTGTTAGCTCTGGTAAATTTTTAAAATAGATTGCCATCAACAATCCACAACGTACCGGTGACTATAATCGGTGCATACAAGACTTTGTTTTATTTTTTATAGAAGGAGACTTTCCATGACCCATATCGTTACCAGATTATGCCTGCGTGACACCGCTTGTGTGGAAGTATGCCCGGTAGAGTGCATGGTCCTGGGTATCCCGGAAGAGGAATGGCCTTGGCTGTACATTGATCCGGATACCTGCATTGACTGTGGCGCTTGTGTACCGGAATGCCCATACGAAGCAATCTTCCCAGAAGAAGAAGTACCGTTCGATTACGAAGCACCCGAAGGTGTTTGGATTGCTGACACCAAAGAATTGCTCCCCGACGGGCAACCTTTTGAGGGAGAAATCGACGGACACGAAGTTAAAGTAATGAATGCCAAGCAATTGGCCGGTGGCGAAGTGCTCGACTTAACCGAAGACATTCCCCCGAATTACGACTTCTTCTCTGAAGGACCTGGCTACGACGCGTTAGATTAGTGTTTCGCAACAAATTTGGACCGGCAACAAAGTGGGCTGTGCGAAACACTTAAGCAGTTGGGCGCATGTCATACAATTATGTTGGTTTATCTTTTTCCAACTGCATTAGTAGCTGTTCATTAAATAAAATTGAAGACCGGATTGGCTTGTTCTTTTACAAAACCAATTCGGTCTTTTTAGTTTGGAGGTCATGATGTCTGCTCATCGTGTAGAGGTTGATTCTCTAGGCGAAGTAAACGTGCCAATTGATGCATATTGGGGGGCGCAAACCCAACGTGCGTCGCATAATTTTCCGATTACTGGTTTAACATCATATCCCGCCTTTATTTGGTCGATGGCCATGATCAAACAGGCGGCGGCTGAAGTAAATCTGGGGCTTGGTTTGTTTAAAGATAAACAAATCGATGATCGTATTGTGACTGGCGAACAGATTGCAGATGCGATTATGGAGGCGGCAGAAGAGGTGATAAACGGCCGTTTTGACACCCAATTCATCGTTGATCCCATTCAAGCCGGTGCAGGCACCAGCCACAACATGAACGCAAACGAAGTCATCGCCAATCGTGCCAATGAAATTTTAGGCTACAAACTCACCGCAAACAACAAACCAATACACCCCAACGAACATGTACACAAGGCCCAGTCCACAAACGACACCATTCCCA
>QQUD01001116.1 GCA_008501785.1 Chloroflexota bacterium | reverse complement strand
CCAAATCGTTAGCTGTGCCCATCATTCTTCACATCACCACCAACAGTACAGCAACGGTCTTGTTGTTTGTTGCATTGGCGATTATGGAGTATCTCCCTGAATTGACATAAGAATAATGAATAGATTACATTATTTGTTTTGGCTCTGGCTGTTATTGATTATTTCTGGCTGTGCAATGGTGCAGCCGGTTCCGGTAAATACACCAACGAGCCAGCCAACGACGATGCCACCAACTGCTTTACCACCGCAGATTTTGGGTTCACCTGTGCCCATTCCGCTAACATTTACTCCATTAACCCCGGATAAAGGTGAAGATTCTACACCTGAACCAACGAACCAACTTGTTGTTTTGCCCACCAACGAAATTGTTGTAGCAACGCCAACGCCTTCGGCAACGATAGCTCAATCTGAAATTATCCCCGATTTTTTGCTGCAAACATCGACCCCAATTCCATTTTTGGAGATATTACCACGAACTGTGGATTGCGATGGGGCTGGACTTTTGTTTCGCGGCCAATTTCCGAGTGAGGTAGGAAATCCGCTGCGAAATTATCATGCGTATTTGCCACCCTGTTATGGTGAAGACGGCCGTTCTTACCCCGTGCTTTACCTTTTCCACGGCTCCATTCAAAATGATGCTCATTGGACTGACTTGGGGTTGATGACGCACATGGAAGCTGGATTGCGTGAAGGGGGCTATCCACCTTTTATGGTGATCATGCCGGATAATGGTGAGATCGGAAATGTCACATCTGGCAATGACAACAGCATTGAGGGGATTACGGTTAATGAACTGATTCCTTTTGTAGATGAGCGGTTTTGCACGTGGCAGGATCGCGCTGGGCGCAGCATTGGTGGTATTTCTCGCGGTGGGTATTGGGCGTTGATGATTGCGTTTCGGCATGAGGGGGTGTTTACGGCCGTTTCAGGGCACAGCAGCCATCTCCGCTACGAAACAGACCGCGCCGAATATAACCCACTTTCCACTTATGCCGATGCCGATTTATCCAATATGAATATCTGGCTTGATTGGGGAGAAACAGATTTTTTGCGCACTGGTCAGGAACAGTTGCGAGATGCATTGCAAGAGATTGATACGAGTTTAGATGTTCATGTGAATGGTGGTGGCCACAATGATGAATATTGGCTAGTGCATCTGCGTGAATATTTAGACTGGCACGCTTCTCAATGGCCGCAAAATCGGCTTGATTACCCATCGTGTGGTGATTCTCAACCTGAATAATTAGCTACATAGATGAAAATGGCGGTGATTTTTATCGACTGTTAAGGTAATCGGCTGCGGTCATGGATTTTTTTTATGCATATCTTATCTTTCCAGGGTAAACTTGTTTGTCTGACTAATTATTAGCTTACTCACCCAATAAATGAGGTTTGAATGATGCATAGACTAGCTGATGAAGAACAAAATAACGAAGAAGAAAAGAAATTACTACCGAAGGGTATGTTTGAAAAACTCCTGGAAACGCGCACCATCACCATTTTTGGCGAAATTAATATGAAACTGGCTCAAGAAATCACGCAAAAGCTGCTTATTTTGGCAGCGGATTCGGATGAGCCGATCAAAATTTTTATCAATTCACCTGGGGGTCATGTGGAATCGGGGGATACGATTTTTGACATGATTCGTTTTGTAAAACCACCGGTGAAGGTGATTGGCACGGGCTGGGTGGCCAGCGCTGGCGCGTTGATTTACGCGGCTGCTGAAAAAGGGAATCGATACAGCTTACCGAATACACGTTTCTTGCTGCATCAGCCAATGGGTGGTGCGATGGGTCAAGCGGCAGACATTGCCATTGAAGCAGAAGAAATTTTGAAGATGCGGGCACGTCTCAACCAGATTTTCGCAGATGTAACAGGACAGGATTTGGAAAAAGTGACGAAAGACACGGATCGCAATTTCTGGATGTCGGCGAATGAAGCAATTGAATATGGTTTGGTTGACCACATTGTAGCTTCGGCTGGTGAATTGGATTAGAAACGGCCGTTTACCCAAATAGACAACAAAAAAGGGCACAATCGTGCCCTTTTTATTATTAACGACGTTCCAACGTTAAACTATATTCGCCGCCGATAATGCCGACGTCGCTCCACCATTCAGTGGCGGTGATGATGTATTCACCACCTTGTGGAATTGTATATTGAATTTGGGCATCTAAATCGCCACCACTGTCGTCATCTTCATTCAAGAAAT
Organism: Chloroflexota bacterium; assembly: GCA_008501785.1. The sequence goes on along the minus strand of QQUD01001116.1, from coordinate 876 downwards.
ACCCTTCGGAATCGTAAAGCTCGACCAGTGAGTCGAAATCGCTGCTGCGCATGGTGATGACCACCATGTCACCTTCTTCAGCATTGAAGCGCCAATCTTGGAGGGGGAGGGCATTGGAAATTTGGCCGTTTACTGTCTCTCCATACCCAATTGACCCACCAAAACCGCTGGTAGGATCAAAGATCGGCACAGTTGAGTCAAATTCGCTTGCAATACTGTTAAAGGCCTGATACGCACGCCATCCGCCAAATGTTGCACAAAGGCAAAGCGCAATGAAAATGCTCAAAATGCCAATTGCAATTGGCATAGGAACTTTGCTGCCCTTTTTGTTTTTTTGTTTCAGGTAATTATTTGAAATGTTTGGGTCTATATATTCAGTTTCGGATTGCGGTTTTCGTAATGGCGTTGTCGTGCTGGGGGTGATTGTGTTATCCACTTCAGGAATTGGAGCGAATGGATCATCGGGTAAATCTGGCGGATCAATCTCATCCAATTTGGTTAACCATTTTTGAGCGGTTGGATGATTAACAGTGTACAAAATCTCGCGTGCATCTAGATATTGTTTGTTCTGAATCAACTCACGCGCTTTTAGCATTTTTTCTTTAGCGTTCATCTTAATACTCTTCCAATACAATCGTTTTCCAGTAAAAATTAAAATTTATAATATCCAAAGGGTAATCGATTTGTAAAGAAACTGTCTACAGATATTTTGTCCTAATCGACTTATCGTTTCATTCTGGCAAGCTCTTTAAGTGCCATAATGAAAGCCGTTAACATGCCAAACATGAATGTGAAGAGGATGATGATTGCCAGTGTGCTGAGTGGAATGACCATTTCGCACTCCGTGGTTTGTGGTCCGTAGCCCGTAATCCGTAT
>QQUD01000687.1 GCA_008501785.1 Chloroflexota bacterium | reverse complement strand
TCGAACGGTTTCTTCTGGGATATGCCATGTCTGATGATGATACTTCATGAGAATTCTTCCTGTTTTTGCATAAGTATACACGTTATTTATCGCTTTTTTGTTGACATAAATTCTGCATGTGTATCGTAAACGCCTCGTCGAAGGTGGTGAAGATTGGCCTATGGTTAAATGTTTGGGAATCAGGTTCGGCATATTTGCCAACGCTGCGTCCATATCGGCGTCGCTGAGCGTGGAGCAGTCGACGGCTGCTACAGAGAGGGTGCGCCGGATGATACGGCCGTTACTCTCAAACGAAGAATCAAACTGGCGCGTGTGGGCCTTGCGAGTTCGCTTTTGTATGAAATGTGCTAGCCTGTTAGATTCCTAAACGTCTTCAGTTTGGTATCATCCAATATCGATATTTACAAGCGGAATTCCAGCTTCAATTCGCTCCTTTCGATCCGTCATAAACGTTTTTACCCAACCATTCTCTTGTTGCAAACCCTTCATTTTATGAAACCGCGTGTAAAGTCCAATTTCTAACAAGCTCAGAAACAATGGTATTTGGGCTTGACTAGCCACACTAAGTTCGCATTCAAGCTGATACCCTGCGATTGCTTCTGCCAGATAGGTATTGATGATCTTGTCTTTATCTTGTCCAGAGTGACAAACAACAATATCGGTTATGGGGGCTACCAAATCCATCACAAACCAGCCAAAAGCCACATCATCAAAATCAAGAATCGTTATCGCCGCAGAATCGGCATGAAGCAAGATATTACCCAAGTGTAAATCTAGATGAATTAAACCATAGACATCTGGCGTTTTCGGTAACTCCTTGATTTGGTTCAGAATGGATGTTCTTTTGCGATGGATATTTATCTCTTCCGGTGAGAGTCTCACCGGGGGGATGAAATCATTACCAATTTGCTCCCAGTGTGGCCGGACTTGCAAAACTTGTTCGGGGGGATTGGTCAATGCTAAATGATGAATTTTACCCACTGCTTGACCAAACGTATTAGCCCAACTCATATCTTGGTTTTGAAGCACCAGACTGCGTGCATTTTCGCCTGAGATTTTAGCACTGACATCGACTGAATAGGTGCGATCTGCCGTCTGAATGTACTCGACGGGATTATTTTGCAGCGATTTCACCAATTTGGGAACTGACGCTCGATTTTTTCTTAAATGTTGCAACCAGGCGATCATGCCATTGGCGGTCTCTTTATCAAACTCAAGTCCCCCGACTCGAATGACAAATCGTTCATCTTCCTTCTCAAATTCAAAAACCGCATTATAGGTTCCTCCAGATAGCCGACCCATTAAATGCTGTTCTGTAATTCCGTATAATGCCAATGCCTTTTCGAATACGTGTGCTTCCATGATCCTCCAAATTTTACGTAGGGTTTGTTCGGAAATAGCTTTCGACCTTCGAAGCCGAACAAACCCTTGAAGCTCCTCTGTCAATTCCGTATTTTTCTCTTTTTGGTTAACGGTCAGGTTCAGGAGCCACCGACAAGATGAAACCAAGTACCAGCAATACGACGCCTAATGCAGCAGCCATCCAAGGCGCTGACGCTGGCGTGTTTCGATCTACATACAGCGTTGCATAGAGTGTTGCAACAGATGACAATAAGCCAATGATAGGGATAGCCCAATATGACCATCGTGCCCCTTGTCTGAAAGGTCCAAAAAGGATGATGCCAATAGCAAACGCCGTTGCTAATAAATTGCCTCCTATCACCCTCATCAACCCTAGAATAAGAATCTGAAAAGCTGGTTCAAGGTCCGCCCAACTCTGTCCAACAGCGACAGCATGATAAGGCATAAACTCTGACCGGAACAGGTAAATCAGACCAAAAACTGCGAGAAGAAGCAAAGTAAGCAGATAGCAATAAAACGCGACCTTTACCCTCCCATTTATTCTACTTCCTGACATGTTCCCTCCTGTTTGGAACTAATTATTATTGAACTGCAAAATTGTAATGTAAGGATATTGCGAGGTAAGGGAAAAGTCATCGCCCAAAAGGGTGGTTCAAAGGATTAAATGCAAAAAGCTTCATTCTCAATATTGGCAAAATGAGAATGAAGCTTTTGATACTGGTATGCGTATGATAAAGGGATCCAAAAGCGTGAGTTACATCGCCTTACTGCCTGTGCAGTTGATTTGCCACAAGATACCAAAACGGTCAGTGCAGAAACCGTACCCGTCCGCCCAGAATGTCTCGGTAAACGGCATGATGATTTGCCCAGCTTCGGCAAGTGCAGTGAACTTAGCTTGTGCATCAGAAAGGTCATCCATATCCATCATCAACGATATATTACCTGCTGGCGCATACATATCGCCAAACTGATCTGACCCAGCAATTGTAAAACCGTTGATATTGATGGAGCCGTGCATGATATGTTCCACAGTGGCTCCTGGAATGTTTGCGATTGCTTCCGCATTCCATGTCATAAAGCTTTCAACTGTGCCGCTAAACAACTCGGCATAAAAGGTGAGGGCATCACGACAGTTGCCATTGAAGCTGAGATAAGGGGTTATTCGCATGGTGTTTTCTCCTATTTAAGAGTTTGAGGTTTTTTAGAACACGTGTTCCATTACTGTCTCAGATTATCATTTCCGGTCCCAATTGTCAATTTTTGAATTAAGATGGCATTTGCCTATTGTGGTAACAAAACGGCCGTTTCTCGCAAGAAACGGCCGTTTTTGTTTCATTCGTGAAAGCCTTTTGGATTCCTGATCGTCTAACGCTTGCTTGGCATCAGAATCACTGCGTACTTGCCCGATTCTACAACAGCCACTTCTTCAGAAAGGTTATACTTTCCGATCTCATTTGGGCAGTCTCGAAGTGTCCGCATTCGTATCGTTTGAGCTGCCACGCATCCTCGGCCTTCACTGACTCATAGACTTGCCGCAACTCCCGGTCAATTCGCTCTAAGCCTGCAGGAGGCGTGAGCGGATCATAGTTTCCTGCAAGACTCAAATGTGGACGCGGCGCGATTAACGCATTGATCTGAGCGGTTGTGAACTGCTGAAGAAGCGATGGCACATAGTAATATATGCCGTGTCCATCTAACCCTCGCGTCTCGATCAAAGCATCAAAATCTGTCAAACAGCAGAGATCTATGCATACTTTAACGCGAGTGTCCAATGCGGCCGTCCACCATGCCATCGTGCTTCCCATGGATAAGCCAATCGTGCCAATTCGCTTCGTGTCAACATCTGGGCGTGAAACAAGGTAATCCAAGGCGCGTAAGCTGTCGTAAACCATCATGCCCCAAAGAACTTGGCCCTTCCACAGCATTTCTTTGAAGACCTCTGACTCCGTCCGACCACGTCGTTCCCCGAAGCACCATGTATCAATGCATAACGCAGCATACCCATTGGCGGTCAAGATTTGGGCGTATGGGGGAGCTTGTAAAGCCTCTCTACCGAGCAGCAATTCGTCCTTACCCAGTTTATAGTTTCCCCCGTGGGCATGATTGTAGAGGATACACGGCACGCTTTGTTCGCAATTCTTTGGTTTAACAAAGTAAGCTGGTACAGGCTCAACACCATTCAGGTCCAGCAGAAGTGTCTCCAGCAGGTACGTATCGCACTCTCTTTGGGTGACGACCTCTGCAGAAATCACACGATCTCGTGGGGGCAGATCACCAAGCAGCGCATAGAGCGCTTGCCTTTCGCTTTCCTTGTTCCTGTTCATTATCTCCTTCAATCTAACGCTTTTTTCTACAAATAATCTATCTAACGAATTGTAATTGTAAATTATTTTCGCCTAGCTATGGAAGTGAAGCCATGTGCAACTTGGGCTGGGCATCCGTCATTTGGGTGGGAATTTTGAACTCACCCGCCCACTCCCATAATTGTTGAATTGTTTCCACCACTATCTCAGGATTGCTAAACCAAAGATAATGATTTGCTCCTTCAACAACAACTAACTTCGTGGCTGGCAAATCTTGCTGCAAACGAGAAGCCTGTTCGATTGCATGTTTATCTTGGTCACCAGCCACTATCATGACGGGTACGGCCACCTTCTCCAAACCATCAACCAAAGCAGCTAACGATGCAGGAATAACGCGCGTTTCTTCAGCGGCCGCCTTAAGGTGGCTCGGCCGCAATCCCAATTCGATTGTCGCATCATAAAAGCTCTTCGGAACTGTATCTAGCGGAGCAAAGGAATCTTTATTCTGCTCCATAATCGCAGGTGCAACCCAATGACGACCAATTGGAACATAGAGTGTATGAAGGATTAAATCCCCTACTATGGGCGTTCGTGCAATGACGTTAAAATAATCTGTTTTCCGCTCGCGTGGATACGGCGATGAACCCAATAAAACAATTCCCGATAAATCATCCGCGTATTCCTGAGCATAGGCCAATGCAATCACACCGCCCCAAGATTGCCCCACAATAACTGGTTTATCATAACCAAGTTCCTTAATAGCGCCGTGAATCAATCTTGCCTGTAACGTGGGCGTTAATTCCTCATTTGAGGGTTTTTCGCTGTACCCTAATCCGGGACGATCAAAAATGATCACTTTATAGTCATCGACGACTATTTCATGCAACGGCGAAAGTGAGAAGTCTTGAACTTTCCCACTCCCTCCGGAAATGAAAACAACTGGTTGCCCCGACCCTGCTTCCAAATAATGCAGCGATACATTTTCAACAGCCACAAATTCTGCAGGAGGATATTTTTCTTCCGCTCTGTGAACGATGCTATCTGTGTAAATTTTCCCACCAATTAAGATGACAACTATAACTACAAGTAATATGATAAAAAAAATTTTCATATCTCCCCACTGTTAATAACCTACCTGGAAGCTGTTCATAATAGCATGAATTGCTAGAAAACTTCCGGGAAGATGGTTTTCATATTCAAATTTTTCAGCAATTTTTCTGATCCACGATTCTTTTGCTTTCATCACATCTGTATCCGCATCAACGACCAATGGCGTTGCAGTACTCGTTTCAACCAATACTAAATTCATTGGTAGATTGAATGATGCGAGAACAGTAGAAACCTCATTAACGGTCGGTAAACGGATTTTCGCTAAAGATTACACTGTTGCAATGACAAACGGCCGTTTATCGATATATTTTCAGAAAAGGTCCAGAGATCGAAAAAGAAGCGCGACTCGGTCAGGAATATGTATATCAAAATGAAGACCGGCACGGTCAGGAAGCTGGCCTGAGCAAGTGTTCTTCTTTCTTGCCACGAAACACCAAAAATAGGGCAACAAATGCAGTTGTTAACATCTTCGTGAGGACAAATGACCACCAGGCACCGCTTAATCCCATTGCTTTCGTCAGGAATACTGCACAAGGAACAAGCAACACAAAATCAATGGAGTACATCAATAAGGCCTTCCTTTTCTTTCCGAGTGCCTGATAGGTCGCTCCCATGAGCATCGCAAGCGGTGTGAATGGTATCGAGACAGCGATTATTCTGATGGCTTCTGTCCCCAACCCAATTATTTCTTCATTATTTGTGAAAATCATAAGAAATAATTGGGGAGCAATCTCTAAAATAGCAAACGCAATCAAAGCATAAAATAATGAAAGTATGATGGCAAACTTTATTGTCTGTTTGACTCTTTCAAACTTTTTTGCACCGTGATTATACCCAATGATTGGGCTGATTGCCTGCGTCAATGCAATAAACGGAATCATTGCCAGCAGCAAAATTCTATTGATGTACGCAAATGTATTAATGGCCAGGGTTCCGCTACTGTATTTCAAAACATTGTTAATCAACAATAACGAAAGAGCTGGCACGATTGACTGTATCAACACAGGCAGTCCAACAAACAATATTTCTTTAACAACGATTAAATTTAATCTGGCTCCTTTGAATGTCAATGTGCTGAATTTAACGAAAAAGAGAATGCTCATGCAAAAACTGGTGAATTGACCGGCAACAGTCGCATAGGCAGACCCTTTTACCCCCCAATCAAGCACCAAAATGAAAATCGCATCAAGACCTATGTTAATGGCAATTGGAATCACCCAAATCAGCAAGCCATATCGCATATTCCCTTCGGCTCTGATAATTGAAGAAAAACCGGTAGAAAACAAATTACCCAATAGGATGATTGTAAAGTAGTCACGTGCATAATCGTTTAATTCAGCCGTTACGCCCATTACGTTTAGCAGTGGTATTAGCAATAGGAAGCCAAGGAGTGTGGTGATAACGGCCGTAATCCAAAAAATCACCATCGCATTAAACGCCACATTTCCCGCCTCATCGAGTCGACCCGCGCCAATTTTGCGCGAAACAAGTGATGCCGCCCCACCGCCCAAAGCCGTCGCAATCGCCGCTTGCAACAACACAAACGGAAAGATGATGGATACACCACCCATCGCATTATCACCAACACCCCAGCTCACAAACAAACTATCAATCAACGTGTAAATGCTGTGAAACAGCAATGCAGAAAGCGTCGTCAGCGTGTAGCTCACCACAAGTTTAGGTATCTTTTCCTGAGACAAGTTATGAAGAGAACGATTTAGCATCAGTTCATCAATTCATCGAGCTGCGTAAAGCAATTCGAATAAAGCATTCTGGCAGCAATCACATTTCGCCAAAACCCATAATGAAAAATCGTATAGCGTGCAAATTTTTCCACATCCATGATCAGCCCCAAATAGCCCAACATGATGGCAAAGCGGATTTTTTCTTCGTTTCCGACGACGATTGGCTCATCAGATGCTTGATTGTACGACTGGAGAATGGTTGTCTTTTCATCAAGTGACATATTCATGAAATCCAAACAGACAAAATCTGCAATCCGATCTCCCCAAAGACACCTTTCCGGATCAATCCACGATAAATTTAATTCGCCATTATCCCAATCACAGAAAATATTTGGCGGCCAAATATCAAAATTTATCAGGGAACATTCCACCCGTTCTAGCACCTGCTTGTTTTTATTCACGTATTCCAGCAGCTTTTCGCCCCGCTTGGTTCTCTTTCCCAAACGCTTGCCATCTTCAATTAGATTGACAACCATCGCCTGAATTGCCAAATGCCAATTATCGTACAATTGATTCTGGCGGTATCCGAACTTGTCTCCTTTCACAGAATGCATGTTCGCCACCATAGCTGCCAGTTTTCCCTCAGCTTCTTGCATTTGCTGATCTGATAACTCAGCTTGGTCAATCTGTGTTCCTGCAAGCCTTTCCATAATGAAATATTCTGTGGGAACGGCCGTTTTCGAAAAATCAGAATAATAGATTTCCGGCACGCGAATCTTTGCCTGGTTTGCCATCAAATCATAATAATGAATCTCTTGCGCCATCATCTGCTGTTCATATGTCAATATGTTTGCTGGCTCTTCTTTTGGCGCTATTTTAATTGCATATCCTTTTCCAGCTGCATCCACCGCATAAACGCTGTTAAATTCACCTGCCCCTAGTGGAGTAATATTTTCAGCATCATTTATTCCAGCTTTTTCAAAGAGTTTTGCAATCGTTTCACCGTTAATTTCTAATTTCGTTCTACTTCTCATATTCTCCCCAACATTTTGATATGCCAGTTCTAATTCAAATTCTTAACTCTGTATCTTACGTGAAATTGAGGTAACCGCCTATCCCCAAAACTGATGAATTTTTGCATCATTGTGTAAGTTCTTATATAACTTTTCATGTCTTAAGTAAATTCCGGAAAGTTGCTAAAAAAAGAGGTTGGCGATTTGGGATTTACTTATAAGGAGAACGGACACGATTCTTGTCGCTTAGAACTAAAGCTACATTCCGTTCTCCACTTATCCTATTTCCTGTATGGAAATGACCCATACCCCCCCCTTGGAGAAAATATCTATGTTCACCCGACGTTCTTGGTTCCGACTGCTTGCATTAACCATTCTGTTCATGATCCCTATCGTATTTAGTACGAGTCCAGCTCGTGCTGTAGCGACTTCATTGTTTATCTCAGAATATATTGAAGGTTCCTCCAACAATAAAGCAATTGAAATTTATAATGGAACCGGGGCCGCCGTTGATTTAGGCGCAGCTGGCTACTCATTGGAATATTATTTCAATGGCAACACTTCGGCGTTAACCAATATTTCCTTAACGGGAGTAGTGGCTGATGGTGCTGTGTTTGTGGTAGTGGATAATGATGCCAACGCCACAATTTTGGCGGAAGCAGACCTCATTTCCAGTTCATCGTTTTTCAATGGGGATGACACAATAATTTTGCGTAACAGCAGTGGCATTGTAGATGTAATCGGGCAGCTTGGTGTCGATCCGGGCAGCCAGTGGGGAACAGGTGATGCCTCAACGCAAAATAACACCTTACGCCGCCAATCAACAGTTTGTGGCGGCGATACGAATGAAACCGATACGTTTACACCATCGTTGCAATGGGATGGATTCCCACAAGACACGTTCGATGGACTAGGCAGCCATACAGCAAATTGTGGCGACAGTGCACCATTTGTGAGCAGCACTGTACCGGTAAATGGCACGCCAAATGTGGCCTTAAATGCAGATGTGACGATTAATTTTAATGAAGCTGTGACAGTGACTGGCAGTTGGTTTGATATTAGCTGTTCGGTGAGTGGTGCGCATACGGCCGTTTCCACCCCCGGCCCCCAAAACTACACACTCAACCCCGATACAGATTTTGTCGCAGGCGAAAGCTGTACCGTAACCATCAACGCCAGCCAGGTATCCGATCAAGATGGCACCATTGACAACATGACCAGCGACTTCGTCTTTGGATTCACGACGGTTTCGGGTGGCTTTGGCGTTTGTGGAGACACAGCCACCTTGATTCATGCAATCCAGGGCAGTGGAACCAGCAGTCCTCTGAACGGCGTGGCAGACATTATTGTCGAAGGCGTTGTGGTTGGTGATTACCAAAACACAACAACCGAATTGTCTGGTTTTTACCTACAGGAAGAGGACAGCGATGCTGATGCAGACGCAAACACTTCTGAAGGCATCTTTGTGTATGACAATGGCTTTGGTGTCGATGTCAGCGAGGGTGATGTGGTGCGGCTGCAAGGCACAGTGACTGAGCTAGAAACCAGCACCGGCAGCGGCGTATTCCTGACCGAAATGAACGCCATCACAACCGTAACGGTTTGCAGCAGCGGGGCAACCGTTACCCCCGCCTCAGTCAGCTTACCCGTAACTGATTTGGCTGATTGGGAAGCGTTTGAAGGGATGTTAGTGACGTTCCCACAAACGTTGGACGTAACTGAAACGTATGATTTGGCCCGGTATGGCAATGTTGTGTTGTCAAACGGCCGTTTGTTCAACCCAACGCAAATCACCACGCCTGGTGCAGCAGCAAATGCCCAACAAGCGCTCAATGACCTTTCGCGCATTATTCTGGATGATGCAAATGGCGCACAAAATAAAGACCCGGTCATTTATCCTGATCCGGGCCTGAGTGCATCAAACACATTGCGCAATGGGGCGACGGTGAGTGGCTTAACGGCCGTTCTCGACCAACGCTTCAGCACTTACCGGCTGCAACCGGTGGGCACAGTCAATTTTGTGGATAGTAATCCGAGAACGGCCGTTCCTGCACCGGTAGGCGGCAGCTTGAAAGTTGCCAGCTTCAACGTGCTCAACTACTTCAACGGCAATGGCTCAGGTGGTGGCTTCCCCACCTCTCGCGGGGCCGACACCTTATCCGAATTTAACCGGCAGCGTGACAAAATCGTTGCCGCATTTGCCGCGATGGATGCAGATATTGTCGGTTTGATCGAAATTGAAAATGACGGCTACGGCAGCAGCAGCGCCATCCAAGATTTAGTAAATGGCCTCAATGCAGCCACCGCACCAGGAACCTATGCGTTCATCAATCCTGGCGTCTCCTCAATTGGCACAGATGAAATTGCCGTAGGCTTTTTGTACAAACCAGCAGCCGTGACGCCAACAGGTGCGGCTGAAATACTCGACTCCTCCGTTGATCCGCTGTTTTTAGATACCAAAAACAGACCGGCTTTGGCCCAAACCTTCACCGAAGTTGGCACAACTGAACGATTCACGATTGTTGTCAATCATTTCAAATCAAAAGGCTCAAGCTGCGCCAGCATCGGCGATCCTGATACTGGCGACGGTCAAGGTAATTGTAATGGCACACGAACCGATGCCGCAACGGCGCTTGTAAACTGGTTAGCGACGGATCCAACCGGCAGCGGCGATACAGATTTCCTAATCGTGGGTGATTTGAATGCCTACGCAATGGAAGACCCGATTACGGCAATCATCGGGGCTGGCTACACCGATTTGGGTAACAGCATAGCCAACGCATATTCGTATGTGTTCCAGGGGCAATTTGGCACGTTAGACTATGCTCTATCGAGCAGCAGTCTGACCGGACAAGTGACGGGCACAATCCCCTGGCACATCAATTCAGATGAACCACGGGCGCTAGACTACAACGAAGAGTTTAAAACAGCCAACCAGATTTCGCTGTTTTACAATGCTGACAGCTATCGCTCATCAGACCACGATCCAGTTGTGATTGGATTGTCACTAGGTTCAACAAACCCAACACCAACACCGGTTCCGCCAACGAACACACCAGTCCCACCAACAAACACACCAGTCCCACCAACAAACACACCAGTCCCACCAACAAACACACCAGTTCCACCAACAAACACACCAGCCCCACCAACAAACACACCAGTTCCACCAACCCCAACCCCGACAAACACGCCGGTTCCTGGTAGCGCTCTGATCTATGTCAGCTCGTCAAGTGGTGGCTCGATTGGCGGGGTGTCTTTCGCTGATGAGGATATTTTGGTGCTTGATGCGAATACGGCCGTTTGGGCCATGTACCTCGACGGCTCAGATATTGGCTTAAGTGGTGCCGGTGCACGCGATGTTGATGCCTTCCATTTGCTCGATGATGGGTCCATCATCTTAAGCATTGTGGGTGCCAGCACCCTTCCAGACGTTGGCAGCGTTGATGATTCCGATTTGGTCCGTTTCATCCCCACCTCAACAGGCGCTACAACGGCTGGCACATTTGAACTGTATTTTGACGGTTCAGACGTAGGTCTCACGACCAACGGTGAAGATGTTGACAGTGTTTATGTTGCCGCAAATGGCGATATTTTGTTGAGTACGGCAGGTAGATTCAGTGTCCCAGGCGTTGGTGGCAAAGATGAAGATATTCTGCGCTTTACCCCAACTTCGCTTGGAGCAAATACAAGTGGCTCATGGAGCATCGAGCTTGATGGCTCAGATGTTGGACTCAGCAATTCTAGCAGTGAGGATGTTTGGGGATTGTGGTTTGATGAGGCAAGCCCAGATAATGATTATTATCTGACCACAAGGGGAGCATTTTCGGTTGCTGGTTTATCTGGTGATGGTTCAGACATTTTTGTTTGTACAGCATCCTCAACTGGCAGCAGCACATCGTGTGCATTCAGTTTATTTGGAGATGGCTCTGCTTATGGTTATGGCAGTGAAGCGATGGACGGGCTGTTTGTAGACTTACCGTAAACTTTCCTACTTTCCCGGAAGCTTCGAGCTTCCGGGAAAGTACACGCGGAATATGCTACACTAAGCACATGGTACGCGAACGAACTTACCGCAGTGAGGCGATTGTCCTCAAACGAACAGATTTTGGTGAAGCCGACCGGCTGCTGACGCTGTACACACGCGATTTTGGCAAGGTTCGCGCCATCGCCAAAGGCGCACGCAAGCCGCAAAGTAGAAAAACAGGGCATGTCGAGTTGTTTATGCGCAGCAGCTGCTTTTTCGCCAAAGGGCGCGACCTTGACATCTTGACGCAGGCAGAAATGGTAGAAGCGTATCTTGCCCTGCGTGAAGATTTGGTACGCACGACATATGCAGCCTATGCCGTAGAACTGCTAGACCGGTTTACTGTCGAGGAAGATGCCCACCTCGATATTTACAATTTGTTAGCCAGCGCCCTGGATTGGTTGGCTCATCATGAGGATGTGATGCTGGTGGCGCGTTATTTTGAACTGCACCTACTTTCGCTATCCGGTTTTCGTCCTCAGTTGTTTAACTGTGTCGCCAGTGGTGAACCGATTGAAGAACAAGACCAGTTTTTTAGTGCTGAACTAGGCGGCTTTTTGTCACCAGCCATGCACAGTGCCGACCGACGAGCGAAGCCGGTTTCAGCCATCGCTGTCCAAGTCCTACGCT
>QQUD01000132.1 GCA_008501785.1 Chloroflexota bacterium | reverse complement strand
TGGGTGAAATCGCAAACGGCCGTTGACATGGTTGAACAAGCAAAAGCTGAGTTAGAGAAACGAGGATTGACGAAATGAGACAGGATGATTCCTCAGTTCCAGGTGTGATGTTTGTGGTTGTGAATTGGAATCAACCACAGCTTACATTAGATTGTTTGGCTTCTTTGAAGGAGCAAAATTATGGAAATTTTTCGGTTGTATTGGTGGATAATGGGTCTGAGGATGATTCGGTAACGGCCGTTCGCGCTGCCTACCCTGATGTGACTGTGTTGGAAAACGGCCGTAATCTAGGCATTGCCGGTGCTAACAACACTGGCATCAACCATGCCCTCAAAACCGATGTTGATTACGTCTTTTTGCTGAACAACGACACAACCGTTGATCCTGACATGCTGACGCATTTGGTCACAGTTGCCGAGTCCGAACCGGATATCGGCATCACTGGCCCAACGATGCTCTACTTTGACCAACCAGACGTGATTTGGTGTGCTGGAAACAGCGTGAATTGGAACAATGGCGACACCTGGCGTTTAGATGAAAATTCACCATTGAGCATTTTGCAAGATGCAACTTGTCGAGACGTCAACTTTATCACCTCATGTGCAGTCTTAATCAAACGCGAAATTTTCGATAAAGTTGGTTTGATGGATGAGCGATTTTTCATCTATTATGACGAGACCGACTGGTTTTATCGCGCAACAGAAGGTGGTTGGCGGTCTGTGCATGTGCCGTGGGCTAAAATGTGGCATAAAGTGTCGGCAACCATGGGTGAATTTTCACCTACTACCGACTACTACATGGTACGCAACAACTTCTTATATTTGTCCAAGAACCTGAAAGGATTCAAACGAGTCAAGGCATTGACATTAGCAACGATACGTAACATCAAAGTGATTGCTGCATACACGTTGAAAAATCGCTCAGTGGATAGACTTCGTAATCGAAATGCCAAAGCATTGGCCCTACGTGATGCATTTTTGCAGCGTTGGGGGCAGATGGGTAATGATGTAAAGTTGTCATTTCGTGTAAAAAATTCCTGATTGATTACGTTAATAATTCAGGTAAGCTTGACAATATACCCTGGCTTCAAATGAAAATTCTATTTCTTTCTCGATGGTTTCCATACCCAGCAAATAATGGCTCTAAGTTACGTATTTTTAATCTTTTGCGTGGTTTAGCAACTCAGCACGAAATAGTTCTCCTTAGCTTTACCGAACCAGATGAGCAGGCCGATGTTGATGCGCCGGAACTGCGAGAAATTTGTTCGGAAGTATATGCTGTACCCCATAAAGGATTTTCCCCCAGAAGCAAACAAGCGCTTCTAGGCTTCTTTAATCCATACCCCCGTTCTGTGCTAGATAAATTTTCCCAAGAAATGGCTGATCGCATTCAGGCAATTATGAAGAGCCGTGCTATTGATTTAGTTGTGGCTTCTCAAGTGGATATGGCTGGATATTGTGATTATTTTGCAGGGACGCCAGCTATTTTTGAAGAAATTGAAGTGGGTGTTTTGTATGAACAATATGCGCAGGCTGAAACGCTTGCCGCTCGTTCTCGTTATTGGTTAACCTGGCAAAAACATCGTGCTTATTTGCGACATCTGATGAATCATTTTCAGGCAGCAACAGTTGTTTCAGATCGAGAACGTGTGTTGCTGCGCCAGCAAGCATTTGGTGATAACCATTTGCTAGGTGTGGTTTCGAATGGTGTGAGCCATTCTGATTATGACGATGTTGTTGTTGATGTGAAACCCAATACGATGATTTATACCGGCTCGTTTAGCTTTGGACCAAACTATGAAGCAATGGTTTGGTTTTTGAGTGAGGTGTTTCCGTTGGTTCTGGCTGAAATCCCAGATGCAGAGGTGATTATTACGGGGAAACATGGAAATCGGCCGCTGCCGATGACTGAGAATGTGACGCTGGCGGGTTTTGTGGATGATATACGGCCGTTTGTAAAATCATCAACCATCAGCCTTGCTCCCATCTGGACAGGTGGCGGTACAAGACTCAAAATTCTCGAAGCAATGGCTATGGATACCCCCGTTGTTGCGACCAGCAAAGGAGCCGAAGGGTTAGACATCGTTTCCGGCGAGCACATGATGATTGCAGATGACCCTGATCAGTTTGCCCAATCCGTCATAAAAATCTTGAAAGACGATTCACTACGGCAAACACTTGCTCGTAATGCCAAAACCCTCTTTCTCAATCAATACGATTGGCAGGTCATTATGCCCAGATTTTTCCAATTGATTGATGAGGTTACGGCTCAAACTGTCGGGAAAATTCCTGCGAATGTATAGAAGTTAGGTGGTTAAACTTTTGATAAATAAGGTAATACCTAGGAATAGCTTCCAGTTTTCAATTCCTCAACCAATCATTCTTTGGTTTACAAAACATTCGGTTGCATTACAGCGAATGTTTATTGTGCCAGCTATTCTAATGATTAGTTACGCCATTGCACCAAAGCTGGACATGCAGAAATCTTTCATATTGATTGCGCTGCCTTTTGCTTTTCTTGGTTTGGTATCATTGTTTCGCTGGCCAGGAATTGGGCTAATCGTATTGATTGCTGCAAGTATGGCTTTTCCACAAGAACTAATCTCCAATATTGGTCTGACAACAATCATCACGATGGGCCTAACAGGTTTGTTGGTGTTTGATTTCATTGTGAAGAAGGGTGAAGAAAAATTAATTAGGTCCCCTCTGTTTCGCCCCATTATTGGATTAATTGTCGTTGCATTTTTCTCGTTTGGGTTGGGCCAATTACCCTGGTATCCGTTAACGCCAGCTCCCGTGGATTCTCAGTTGGGTGGAATCCTTATCTACATTGTTGCATTTTTAATTATGTTTCTTGCAGCAAACAACATTAAATCCATCATGTGGTTGAAGTGGGTAACATTTACATTCCTTGCGCTTGGAGGGTTGTTTTTAGCTGGCTGGATGGTGCCCCCATTAGGTAACATTACAGGCCGATTTTATAGCTATTTAATTCCTTCCAACGGAATGTTTTGGTCCTGGCTAGCAGGTATGGCGTTTAGTCAAGGATTTTTTAATAAAAAGTTGCATTGGCCATGGCGTGGTGCGCTCTTT
>QQUD01000479.1 GCA_008501785.1 Chloroflexota bacterium | reverse complement strand
TAAAAGCTATGCTTGCTGGCGGCATCATCGGCGTTTTTATTGCAGCCCATGCTACATTTGCGGCCGAAATTGGTGGATGTCAGGCCGAATGTGGGTCTGGCTCAGGTATGGCCGCCGCTGCTCTCGTCACGCTTGCTGGCGGCTCGACCCAGCAGGCAGTCAATGCAGCTTCAATGGCACTTCAAAACACCCTTGGCATGATTTGTGATCCAGTGGCAAACCGCGTGGAAGCACCTTGCCTGGGAAAAAACGTGTTGGCAGCCAGTAACGCACTGGCCTGCGCCAACATGGCCCTATCCGATTATGATCCAGTTATCCCTCTCGATGAAGTTGTTGCAACGATGCATGAAGTTGGTAAGCAGCTTCCTTCAACATTGCGATGTACAGGGCTAGGTGGGCTTTCAATTACTAAAACTTCGAAGGAAATTGAAAAACGATTGGCTCTTGATGCAAGCAAATTCCCCTGATAGTGTTTTGTGGAGAACGACGGCTATGTATTCTGACCGTGCCACAATGCATTCTCCACCGGGTGCGATAAAAAATTGTTTATGAAGCAATTTTTATTGCCAAAACATCCTCAAACTTTTATAATTTTGCATATAGGCATTTAACCTGGTTTTAGGTGTTTTTAATTTGTACCTTGCGATCCAAAAAACTATTTATGGTTTTATGCCGGAAAATTTATCGCAACATTATGTTAAAAATGAAGCGGTGTATGCAGAATTGTTTGGGGCATATCATAAAATTTCCAAATATATAACAAAATAATAGTCTTTTGAATGAATTTTTCGTGCTTAGTTTTGAATGGCAGCGATGATGCTGTTTTCATATTTAGCTAAAAGCTTTCTAATCAATCGAGGAGTCAATAATGAGGAAAAAAGTTGGAAGTTGGTTATTTGCAGGCGTTTTTATATTCATGCTGGTAATTGTGTTGCTCTTGCAAAGCAATATGACTGCTGCATTGCCCGATGATTATGATGACCCAATTCATTTTGAACAACATAGTTTGAACGATGATTTTGGTGATTCCAATGTTCATGCTCTTGATCTGGATAAAGATGGTGATATTGATATAGTGGGTTCTTCTTATGATGAATACAGTGCTGTTTGGTGGGAGAATGATGGCAACCAGAATTTTACCGAGCGTACAATTGCAAATTCAATAAGTGTCAGTGACATACAAGCGGCTGATCTGGACAGTGACAATGATATCGATGTTGTTGGTGCTGTTTCAAATGGTAGCGACAATATAGTTTGGTGGGAGAATGATGGAAACGAGAACTTTACCCAACATGTAATTGTTACCTACTTTTTTGATGCAAAAGATATTCATGTTGCTAATATAGATGGTGATGCTGATCTAGATATTGTTGGGGCATCCTCCTCAGCTGATGAGATCACTTGGTGGGAAAATGATGGTAATGAACAATTTATAGAGCATATCATTGATAGTAATTTTGATTATGCAGATGCTGTTTATGTAGAAGATGTTGACGGTGATGGAAATATGGATGTTGTCGGTGCCGCCGAATTTGATAATGCTATTTGTTGGTGGGCCAATGATGGTGACGAGAATTTTACGAAACACACGATCAGCAGCAACTTTGATGGGGCCACTGGCGTGCATGTCATCGATTTAGATGATGACGGAGATATGGATATTCTTGGTGCAGCCTGGACAGATGGCTTTTGGTGGTGGGAAAACGATGGAAGTCAAAATTTTTCGGGACATAGTATAGACACATACATGTCTTATGATGCACAAGCTGTCACTGCCAGAGACATGGATGGTGATGGAGATAAAGATATTGTTGGCACGCATCTTACTTGGTATGCAGATCAGCTTATTTGGTGGGAAAATGATGGCAACCAAAATTTTGAAGATCATACCGTAGATTCGGGTTTTCCTGGGGCTTCTGTTTTTGTAGAAGATATTGATCAAGATGGCGATGTTGATGTGTTAGCAGGCAGCTATTATTCTAGTGGTGGTGCTGCCTGGTGGGAAAGCCAACCGCCGTATCATTATATGATGCTGCCATTCATAATCTATGTGCCTCCCCCGCCTTTACCGACAACAATCGATGCAACCGAAGATACAATGATTTCTAAAAACTATGCATCCGGTAACTTTTGCAATCTAGCCGATATGTTGGCCGGTTATGATGATTACAATGATGGTAAAATCGTTCGCAGCCTCATGCAGTTTGATGTATCGAATATTCCTCCCGCAACAGCAATTACCCAGGCAACTCTTAATGTGCGGCTTTATGGTTCATATGATTTCCCAAACAAATCACGCACGGTTACAACGTACCGGGTTGGTTCTCCAACATCGCTCTGTTCCACAACTTGGAACAACCAACCCGCCATTGCTGAAGCATACAGCTCGCAATCTATCAATCATGAAGATGTTGGCGACTGGTATGCATTTGATGTTACGAATTTGGTCATTGGTTGGGTAAATGGAAGTTTTGATAATAATGGGGTCTGGTTACGTGGACCCGAAAAATCAGGTGGCGATTCATCGTATCGTTCTTTCTTTACGATGGATACATATAGTGCCCCATACCTTTCACTTACATATTCGGGAACCACGAATACGGTAGAAATTGTGGCACCGCAGAGCGAAACTGATGCATCATTGTCATGGCTCTATAATGCGCCGGGAACAACATCTTCAGTAAATTTATGTAAAGATAATGCTGGCATCAATCAAAGATGTCTCAACGTCGCTCCATAAAAACATAGATGGTCTAAATGCAAAAAAAGAGGCTTCTAATTCAGTTAGGAGCCTTTTTTTAATTGTCTTTCATCGATTTGGTATTGGAGTAACATCCCATCCCTATCCATACTTTCGTTTGGTCCCTACCTGGCTTCTGTAGCATACTTCGCTGTAGCCAGTCTTTAACTCATACGGATGAATTTGAGGATTATGTTAACTGCTTGTCTTTGCAGTTTTGAAGAGTAGAATACGGATGATGCGGATTGGACGGACTTTCGGTGTCGCCTGCCAAACTGTGGCTAAATGGCTAAAGGAAAAAGCCGGTTCGTTTCCCGATATGCCGCCAGTGGCCGAGGCCCAACCCGACGATGTGCTGGAATTAGATGAACTTTGGGCGATTGTGGTCTTGGATACCAACTATTTATCGACATTATGTCACCTTCAGCGACTTTTGGAAAACATACGAACAAGTATTTGGTTTGTTGGATGAAGCACATCAAGCGGTTGGAAAAGAGAGTGGGTCAAATTATGTTAGTGGAGCGTACTTCTTCATAAACATCGCCGTGGTTAAACAAACTTTTCACCAATTTGGCGTGCTTCTGCCTTAATAGCATCTTCATCCAACGTCGTTAGCTCCCCACCATCTAGATGGATGACGCCATCAATGACCACACTGTCCACATCAGCTTTGTTCACAGAGTAAACAAGATGTGCGTACACATCATGACAAGGCGTTAAGTGGCTTTTATCAAAATCAATAATCACCAAATCAGCGCGTTTCCCTTCCTCTAGCGAACCTAATTTTTGATCAAGACCATAAGCCTTCGCACCGTTGGTCGTTGCCATTTCCATTGCCTGCCGGGTGGTCAAAGCTTCGGGGTTTTCAGTGATCCCCTTTTGCAGCAATGCCGCTGTCCTTACCTCACCCCAAAGATCCAAATCGTTGTTTGAAGCTGCCCCATCTGTCCCAATACAAACATTTATGCCCGCTTCCATCATGCTGGCAATGGGAGCAATGCCTGACCCCAATTTAAGATTGCACTCTGGGCAATGAACAACATTGGTTTTGCTCTTACTGAGCATTGCAATCTCATGGTCTTGCACCTTTACACAATGTGCCAAAATAGTGCGATCATCCAAAAGATCATACGATTGCAATAATTCAATCGGGGTTTTGCCATATTGCTTACGCACATCGTTAACTTCAGCTTGATTTTCGGAAGCGTGCGTTGTAAAGGTTACGCCATACGCCTGTTTGAATTCTCGCACTTTGTGCATCATCTCAGGATTTGTTGTATATGTACTATGTGCCTGAATGATTGGTTCAACGAAGCGATAGCCCATGATTTGATCTAATGCTTTACGAGTGTTGCTGATCGTCTCATCGAAATCAGGATTACCAATGCTGGTAAACGATGGCCCCGAAAGCAAACGAAAACCAACTTCCTCAGCCAGGTCGATAGTCGCCATGTAATGCCAATACATATCATGAACACAGGTAACTCCGCTGCGAATCATTTCAGCGAAGGCCAACTTAGAGCCTACACGTATGCTGTTTTCATCGAGTGCAGATAGCTCATACTTCCAAACTTTCTCAAGCCATTTATGCAACGCTAAATCTTCCACGAAGCCACGAAATAATGTCATGGCGATATGGCTATGGGCATTAATTAGTCCGGGGATGATGACTTTATTATTGGCGTTGATGACCCTGCTTGCTTTTATCTCTTTGGGAAAGTTGGCAGGTGCATAGATTTTTTGGATTGTATTACCAGAGATAGCAATGGATCCACCATCGATGATGCGATGCTGGTCATCCATCGTTGCTATCTTTCCCCCAGTGATTAGTAAATCATATGATTGAGATTCGTGCATAGGCTCGTTTTCTAAAGGATGTAATGCGGGGTGAGCATTCACTCACCCCGCATCAATGCAAAAAATATTTTAGTTTATACGAATTCTTCTTCGGTGAACTGTTCACGCCCAGAGAGCATAAAACTGGCGATAATTATCAAAACCAAGAAAGGTAGTACGGCTAGCCAAACGGCGACTGATTCAGTGCTGCCATCAAAACCGTAAACTTGCTGACCGGCTGCACCAACTGCAACCAGAATACCAACGACTAGGCCAGCCAGTGCGCCAACGGTCATCAAAATGGAACCCAAATTGATGGCGAAGCCTTTAGCTACATCTTCCTCATCCATAATGTCAGTCCACAGCAAGCCCCAACGCTTGACTCGTGGGTAGAAAAGACCAACCAAAATGGGGCCTAAAATAACCGCTGCAGCAAAGTTGTTGACGGTGATCGTGATGCCCAAAAATGCAAACGGAACAATGCCAGACAGGTCCAGGTACCAGGCGATAATGATGGCACAGGCGGCTGAACCAACCAAAGCGACAATCTCAAATGCCAGAATTTTTTGCCAACTGTTCATCGTGAGGGACATATCGTCTTTCTTGACCAGACCAAAGGTAGCGCCCCACATTTTATATGGCACAAAGCCTAAGAAGAAGTTGCCGAAGAAACCAAAGATGGAGCCTATGCCCAATGAGCCACCAAAAATATCGCCAATTAGGTTACCGATAGCGGAACCCCAGGCCCCTGCAGGACCAAAAAGAAGCCCAAATACGGGTGGGAAGACATTGGCCGGACGAACCTCGGTAATGCCAGGAACAATGACGATGCCGCCTTTGAAGGCGATCAGAAAAGCAGCATAAATTGCTGCTGTGAGTGCCACCAGAATAATCATTCTGGTGTTTTTCCACATGCTAATTACTTCTTTCATTTTAATCTCCTCTTAAAACTAAAACTAAGAACGGTTAAAAATAATAATTACTTCTTCCTTGTTTTTATCTATTGACACTCCTTTCGGTTATGAATCTAATAATGAACTGGAGTCTGGCGAATTTTATAATCCTCTCAAGTTAGTAGGGCGATTTTCAAAATCGCCTTACACTGGAAAATTCAAAAAATGCCAGTGTCCTGTAATAAAGTTAAATACGATATTTACTAAGCGCAGCAATCTTCATCGGTTGTTGTGCTTAGTGTTTTAATGAAAAGCGCCAGCAGGTTAGCCTTTAATTTGTCCAGGCCATCCGAATTCCCAATAAAGTTGATCTCTTTTTCGATTCCGGCGGCCCAATTGACTGAGAAAGCGACTGCCGCGTAGCATAGGCCAAGTTCGCGGGCCAAAGTGGCTTCGGGTATGCCGGTCATCCCCACCACATCACCGCCTAGTTTGCTGTACATGCTGATTTCGGCAGGCGACTCTAACCTTGGGCCGTTCGTGCTCACGTAAACAGATTCAGGGAGTAGTTTCAGGTCAAAGTTGGGGGCTAATGCCAACAGTTGTTTGTTCAGCGTTGGGCAGTAAGGGATGCTTACATCAACATGTTTGACGCCGCTCTCTCCACCATCAAAAAAAGTAAATTCGCGTCCAGATGTAAAATCCAAGAAATCTGTAACGATGGATAATCCTAAGGGAGGGATGTTTTTGTTTATTGAGCCAACGGCATTGGCCGCCAATATTCGTTTGACTCCTAGCATTTCGAGTGCTTTTATATTAGCGCGGTAGTTGATTTTATGTGGCGGCGTATCGTGGTTAATGCCATGTCTTGCCAGGAAGATTAAATCTTCGTTTTCAACCCGATAGACTAATGTGCGCCCATAGGGTGTCTCTACGACCTCTTCGCTAAATTTTTTACCGGGAATGTTGTAAATTGCAGTTCCTGCAATGATGGCGTTTGGCATGTTCAGCTCCTAATTAAAATGACGTTTTAGGTCGTATGGACTTAGTATCCCATGCATTGTTATAACACCAGAAACCATATAAGGTGGCGTTATATCGAATGCAGGATAATAAGCTGGAATTTCATCTACAGTGGTCGGGTTGCCCCGGCAGCTCCTGATTTCGGCTGGGTCACGGGTTTCAACTTCGATGGAAGCGCGGTCGGGGCTTTCATGATCGGCGCCCCACATGAATACAAAGTAGGGAATGCTGTGGTGATGGGCGGCGATGGCGTTTTGGAAGGTGCCGATTTTGTTGCAGACATGCCCGTCCATTGTGATCAGGTCTGCCGCCGTGAAATATTTTTGAATTTTGCCTTGCGACATGATGTGCGCTGGCATATTGTCGGTGATGAGCGTGACGGGAATCTCTAGTTCGTGCAGGCTGGGCGCGGTGAGTCGTGCGCCTTGGAGGTAGGGCCTTGTTTCTGGGGTGAACACGCTGATTTCTTTGCCATCTTGTTTGGCGAATGCCATCGCTAAAATGAAGGCGGTTTCGGCAAAACACATGGTGAGGATACCATCGCCATCGTCAACGAGGCTGGCGCCTAAACGAGCACGATATTCGTAGTTTTCGTAAACTTTGTCACGCGTTTCTTGTATCCACTCTAAAATTGCTTGCTCGATGGATTGCTCTTCTTCTCCGGCTTTTTTTGCAATGTTTAAGGCGTCGTCGAGACGGCGGGCCATAGCAGTGTTGGTGGGACGGGTGTTTGTGAGGCGAGCTTTGGCTTTGGCGAGGTAATCGAGCTGTTCGGTTAGGGGTTTGCTCTCGACATTTTTAGCGGCCATTGCCATTGCGAAAACGGCCGTAACCCACGGCCCCCCACCCTGCGTGACCATCTCCTCTATCGCACGAGCCACATCCTCAACGGTATCGCATCGTAAAAACTCTTTTGTGAAAGGATATTTGCGCCGATTTCCAATATAAACAACCCCATCTTCGTATCGAGCCACATTATTTCTTTTGAGAACAAAAGGTAGTAGTTTGTCTAATGCTTCTAGGTTCATGCTCTTCCTTTATACATATCGCCATTTATGCAATTCAAGATATTTGTCGTGTCCCGGTTTAGAATTTTGTTAAGCCAGCAATGTTGCCATAGTCTAAGAAATTGATTGTTAGACAGAAGATTATCACTGCGAGGACAAAAGCCAGGGTGATGTAATCTCGGCGCGACATTGTCATTTCAAGATAAAAGGTGCGGTCATCTCTGGCACCAAAGCCTTTGGATTCGAGCGCCATGCCAAAAACGTTTGTGCCGCGAATCGTGGAGATGAACACCGGGATGAGCAGCGGGATGTATTTGCGAACCCGTTCCACAATATTGCCGCTTTCCAAATCTAGACCACGGCTGCGCTGTGCTTGAGAAATTGTGTAAATGCTCGATGATATGGTGGGAACCATGCGCAGTGAAGTTGAGATAGCAAACCCCACGCGATAAGGTAGGCCAAGCTTGATCATCGCCAGCACCAACTCCTCATTTCGGGTGGTACTGAGCAGGTTCATACCGCTAATAATCATAAATAGAATCAAAATGGTGCGTGCGAAGCTGTAAAGCAAGGATTCGTAGTCAACAAACCAGAACAGGTGTGTTTCGCCACTGGCAAAAACATTCCACATAATCAGGCTGGAAATGGTTAAGATTGTGAGCAGGAAGCGGATGCGCCAAATATTGATCCAGGCGCGCGCCAGGATGTTTTGTAGCAGAATCAACAGCGCAATCGGGAGGATGTACAGCGGGTCTTCAAAAAGAACCAGGGCGACAAACGAAGAGAGAAAAAGCAGAATCTTTGTGCGCCCATCCAGGCGGTGAATGACGGTGTCTATATCCAGGTAAAAATCGATATTCATAGTTTATTTCCTGTCTATGCAAGCAATCATTTCATCGGGGTTGAGGAATGTTTTTCCTAAACGATTGCTGAATTGGACGAAATGGGGTGGACGTAGAAAAGAGTCTCTTAAGGTTTCTTCTTCGGCAAAGACTTCTCTGGTTGTACCTTCGAGGAGAATACGGCCGTCTTTGATCACAAACACTCGATGTGCATATTCCGCTACAACCCACATGTGATGCGTAACAAAAATAATGGTGCTGCCGTTATCGTTGAGGCGACGCACCATATCCATCATGCTGCGCTGTTCCTTGTAATCCAGGCCGGTCGTGGGTTCATCGAGGATTAAAACGTCGGGTTGGACGGCTAGAACAGAGGCGACGGCGACGCGCTGACGGCCGCTTTTGGTTAAACTAAAAGGATCTTCTTCTTCGAACCCGGTGAGGCCAACTGCTTCTAGCGCTTCTGTAACTCTCTGTTTGATTTCCTCTTCAGGGACATCGCGCAGCCTGGGTCCAAAGGCAACTTCATCATAGACTTGTTCAGAGAAAATTTGATGGTCGGGGTTTTGGAAAACATACCCGATTTTCTGCCCGATTTTGAAGATACCCTGCTCTTTGGTGTGCAGTCCATTTACCAAAACATCACCATCTGTCGGCATCAACAATGCATTGAGATGTTTGGCGAGGGTTGTTTTGCCGCTGCCATTTTGGCCAACAATCGCCACAATTTCGCCTTCGAAAATATCCAGGTCAATGCCGTTGAGGGCTTTAACCCCATTAGGATAGACATGTTCTACTCCACGACATTGGATAAGGGGTTGATCTTCATGTTTGGTTGATTGCTGTTCGCTTTGTACGAGTTCGGAATATTTTGCCTCTGAGATATTCCAGCTTGCCTTTTTATAGGCTGCGACGCCTTCTTTGAGCGTGAGGGGTAACTCCTCTAATCCCATGTGTTTAAAAAATTTGGGGATTCCCAAGGGCATTACGCCTAATTCTTCGAGCAATTCAACCTGCTGTAGAATCTCCCGCACCGTGTCAACTTGCACAATCTGCCCGTCTTGAATGAGCGCAATGCGGTCTGCTTCTAGCGCCTCTTCCGTTTCGTGTTCGACAACGATCAGGGTAATGTCGTTGCGTTGGCGCAGCTGATTGGTAATGTCGAAAACACCCTGTTTGCTAATCGGATCTAAATCAGTTGTAGGTTCATCCATAACAAGGATGGAAGGTTCCATAGCGAGTACTGACGCAATCGCCAATTTTTGCTTCTGCCCACCTGAAAGTGTAAAAGGTGGTCGATTACGAAATTCTTCCAGACCGACATAGGCTAAATTTTCTTCGATTCGGCGTTTAATATCTTCACGGGGTACAGCAAAGTTCTCTGGCCCGAATGCAACTTCTAATTCGACATTGGTGGAAAAGAGCTGCGCTTCAAAATCTTGAAAAACAATGCCTACATTTTCGGCGAGTTGGGGTACGCTGGAATCAGCAGTATTTGTCCCTTGGACGATAAATTCGCCTTTAATGGCCCCTTTCATGTAATGCGGGATTAAGCCATTGAAACAGGCTGCTAAGGTGCTTTTTCCGGCCTCGCTGGCACCCATGATGACGAGAAATTCGCCTTTTGCGATGTCCAACGAAATGCCATTTAAAGCTATCTCTTTTTCACCTCGATACCGAAATTTGAGGTCTTTTATGGATATAGTAGGATCAGACATGAATGCTCCATGGTTTGGTTAAAGCTTTGAGTTTTGGAAACCCGGTTTGCTATTCAAAGCTTCCCAAATTAATTTTTCTTTTCTTACTGTGCCTGGAATGTCTTGCATTGCCAGGCAAACGTACAAGGCGTGGATAATGGCGTATTGTGCGATTCTTGAAGCGATGGTTTCCAGGCGGGTTTCGTGTGATACTGAAAGCAGGACTACATCGGCGTATTCGGTTAGTTTTGAGGCGGAATTGCCTGTGATGACAATAACGCGGCATCCACTTGATTTTGCCAGAGCGGTTGTGCGGATGGGGTCTTCAGAGTCTCCCGTTTGCGAAATGGTGATCATTAAATCGCTGGATGTGAGCAATGCGCTTTCCATCACCTGGATATAAGAATCGGTCTGAACATGACAGTTCAGACCGAGCCGTAAAAATCGATTGTACATTTCGTTGGCAATAGGTCCTGATGTGCCCACCCCGACCAGTAAGATGCGTTCTGCGTTTGTGATTAGTTCTAATGCATTGCGAAAGTTGTTTTCGTTGAAGACTGCCATTGTGTCGGTCAGTGCTTGGACTGAGTTTTTGAAAACTTTTTGGGCAATCGTTCTGGGGGAGTCGCTGTTAATAACTTCGTCGAGAATTTGTTCTGGTGAATTTGACAGCGTTTGGGTTAAGTCAAATTTGAAATCGAGCCACCGCTTGTAACCAATTGAACGGCAAAAGCGGAGCACGGTGGCATCGCTGATACCACTCTCGTGGGCAACATCCGCTAAAGTCATGCGGACAGCTTTTCTGGAGTGTTCTAAAAAGTAATCGGCAACCTTTTTTTCTGAGGAAGATAGTGATGAATAAAATCCCCTGACTTTTGATAAAACATCACTGCTGGTAGAAGTCGTAGCCACATTTCCCTTCCTGATGTAATACTACTCCCAAGCATTGCAAAATGTCGTAATACTACGCAATTATAGGAAAAGTTGCCTGAATGGTCAAGAAATATCTTTTTGCTAATTGTCCATACTTTCGTATGGTCCCCCCACCCTGCTTCTATGGCATACTATCCGCATGAGCGAGCATTTATCTAATCAAATCGAGTATAAAATTACGCTGGAAGGTTGTTTGGATGGTTGTTGGGCAGCATCGTTTGATGGTTTGACAATGACGGTTCAACATGATCCTAATGCGATCACGATTCTTAACGGACTTGTTGCTGACCAGCCAGCTTTGCGTGGCTTGCTCAATCAGATTTGGGACTTTAATTTGACGGTGATTGCTGTTGAACGAATTGAAGCGGTAAACCGTAATCCGTGAACCGTAATCCGTAATCCGTGAACCGTAATCCGTAGTTCGTAATTCGGTTCGCGGATTACGGTTTACGGACAATGGTTTACGAAGTTACCAACTGTGAGAAAAATTATGAAACAAGCATTTATTTATCACTTTTCAACTGAAACGATTCCTTCCCTGGCAGAGGTTGGTGGGAAGGGTTTGTCGCTGATTCGGATGAGTCGGGAAGGGTTTGCTGTGCCGCAAGGGTTTGCGTGTACGGCCGTTTTCTTCCACCCCTGGTTCAAACAACTGCACCAATCCGGCCTGTGGACAGCCGTTTTAAGCACCCACCCTACCAAGCGCAAAGCCGCCTGCGACGCCGCCAAAGCTGAGGCTTTAGGCTATGCGTTCACGACTGAACAGCGTGACGCGCTGGATGCGGCAATGGAAGTTTTGATGGAAACGCCTGCACTGAGCGCAGCCGAAACGCCTGCACTGAGCGCAGCCGAAGTGTCCGTTTCCACCTTCGCCGTCCGTTCCTCATCACCAGAAGAAGATTTGGACGGCGCATCCTTTGCTGGCGGGTACGAAACAAGCTTGGGCGTGACGCGCAATAATATAGAAGAAGCGATTCGCCATTCCTTCGTGTCTTGTTTGGATGAACGTGTGTTTGTTTATAAACAGGAACGTGGTTTTGATGTGGCTCAGCCGCGTATTGCTGTGGTTGTGCAAGCGCAAATTGCTGCCGATGCTGCTGGCGTCGCTTTTTCCTTGAATCCACTGAACAACTGCTACGATGAAGTGGTGATCAACGCGAACTTTGGTTTGGGTGAGTCGGTAG
>QQUD01001084.1 GCA_008501785.1 Chloroflexota bacterium | reverse complement strand
TTGACTTGCTTCGTGTTAAAATCCATTTGAGCCTCCCTGTGTTTTCGTTTTTGATTTCCACCTTTAACAAAATCACATGAGGCTCGTTTTGTCTATCTTTTCTCTTTACGAGTTTTTACTACACCCTAAAGTCGAATAAATTTGACAAAGTGTTAACCGGTACGATATAATGTTCGTTCGGCTTATTTTTATTAAGTTTGTATGAAACGTTGTTGACATATTGAAGTTAACCGATAAAATAGTTCTAAGCATAGTTGAGTCTTGTGAAATTACGAGAGCGTTGATCCAATGATCAGACGCTCTCTTTGCGTGTTTGCTAGACTCCTCTTCCTTTATTTTATTTTCGGAAGAATGGCGTCATTTGATTAAGAAATTTCAAGAGGTTGACTTGGAATTTCACGGAAATCGTATCGTCAAGCGCTGTCTGTCTGTAGTGAAAAGGGTTGGAGCTTTCATTTCGATTGGGAGGTCAGTTGGTGGAAACAACAGAATTCCGCTCATTACGTATTAGCCTAGCATCGCCAGAACATATTCGTTCTTGGTCTTATGGTGAAGTCACAAAACCAGAGACAATCAATTACCGTCGCTTGCGTCCAGAAAAAGATGGTCTTTTCTGTGAAGCAATTTTTGGACCAACACGGGATTGGCAATGTTATTGTGGGAAGTATAAGAATATTCGTTATAAAGGCATTATTTGTGACAAATGTGGTGTAGAGGTCACCCGCTCTTCAGTTCGTCGTGAACGATTAGGGCACATCGAATTAGCTGCACCTGTAGCACATGTATGGTACACGCGGCGTGTGCCCAGCCATATGGGGTTGCTACTCAATGTTTCCAGACGAAACCTGGATCGCGTCCTCTATTTTGCTCAATACGTCATTACAAGTGTTGATGAAGAAGCAAAACAGCGAGCGTTGAAACGCCTTGAAGAAGAGCTAAAAGAAGCAGAGTTAAAGCTCGAAACAGATTTGCAGTCAAATGTAGGAGATGCCACTTCTGGCGCTCAAGGTCAGCTTGGTGAATTAGAAGACAACCTTGTTAATTTAAACACAACATTTGACGAACGTCTTTCAGCAGCCACAGACGAAGTTGTACGCGAAGCCAAAGCCGTTGAGCAACGTCTTACTAATTTGAAAGGCGAAGCGATATCTGAGACCCTCATGTTGGGTGATGCAATAATTGCCAATGAAGGGGATGTGATTGGACGTGAACACAGCGTCATGGTTCAAGAAATCACAAAAGATCGCCTTAGCTCTGTTCAACAAGAATTTGAAGAAGATCAACAAGCTGATGTTGCTACATTACAGCGTGAGATCGAAGAATTACGCACTGAATCTGATGCTGTTGGTCAAGACATGCGAGAAGATTTGGCTGTTAAGCTTACTCGTTTGCGGCAGCAAGCACAGGCAAATCGCGACCAGTTAGAAAGCTTAGAATCCATGATGTTCCTGAACGAAACGGAATATCGTGAATTGAAAAGCAAGTTCGGTAATGTTTTCCGGGCAGACATGGGTGCAGAAGCACTCCATGATATTTTACGGCGAATGGACCTGGATAAACTTTCGAAAGATTTGTGGCGAGAAGTTCGCACAACGCGCTCAAAACAAGCAGCCAAGCGGGCCACCAAACGCCTTCAGGTTGTTGAGTCATTACGAAAGAGTGGTAATCGTCCAGAATGGATGATTATGACTGTTTTGCCAGTGATTCCTCCGGATTTGCGCCCTATGGTTCAGCTTGATGGCGGTCGTTTTGCCACATCAGACTTGAATGATTTGTATCGTCGTGTTATCAATCGAAACAATCGCCTCAAGCGCCTGTTAGAACTTGGCGCACCCGATGTAATTGTGCGCAACGAGAAGCGAATGCTCCAAGAAGCTGTTGACAGCTTGATCGACAACAGCCAACGTGGTAAAGCATTGAGCCGTCGTGGTCGTCGCGAGCTGAAATCCCTGTCAGACATGCTGAAAGGGAAGAAGGGGCGTTTCCGCCGCAACTTGTTGGGTAAACGTGTTGACTATTCCGGCCGTTCCGTAATTGTAGTTGGTCCGAAATTGAAATTGGGCCAATGTGGTTTGCCAAAAACAATGGGGTTGGAATTGTTCCGTCCATTTGTGATTAGCAAGCTGGTTGAATATGGTTATGCCAGCAATGTAAAAGGTGCCAAACGATTTATCGAGCGGCAGCAGCCAGAAGTATGGCAGGTCTTGGAAGAAGTTATCCAGGGTCGTCCAATTTTGCTGAACCGCGCACCGACATTGCATCGCCTGGGTATTCAAGCCTTTATGCCAATTTTGGTTGAAGGGAAAGCCATTCAGCTGCATCCATTGGTCTGTTCAGCTTTTAATGCAGACTTTGATGGTGACCAGATGGCTGTTCATGTGCCTCTGTCAGAAAGGGCGGTTACTGAAGCCAAAGGGCTGATGATGGCTACCCGTAACTTGTTGAAACCTGCGGATGGTCAGCCGATTGTTGGTCCATCTAAAGATATGGTGTTGGGTGTTTATTACTTGACACTGGTTCAGGAAGGTTTGCTTGGCGAAGGTCGTGAATTTAGTGATTTAGAAGAAGTTGAAACGGCTTACGAGTTAGGATATGTACATATCCATGCCAAGATTAAGGTTTTGGTTAAAACGTATTTTGATGACAATAACCAACGATATGCTGATAATGAGCCACGGACGCGGGTTATTGAAACGTCGGCTGGTCGTGTTTTGTTTAATATGGCCATGCCAGAGCAGTTCCAGTTTGTAAACTGGGTGCTGGATAAAGGTGGAATTAACAGCTTTATTAACCGGGTTTATCGTCGTTTAGGTGATGAAGTTACCATTGAACTGGTTGATAATATCAAAAATATGGGCTTTAAATATGCCACTATTTCTGGTACAACAATTGCAGTTGCGGATCTGACAATCCCTGAAGAACGTCAAGGCATTTTGGACAATGCACTGAAGCGTGTGAACGAAATTGATCGCCAGTATCGACGTGGTTTGTTGACTGAGGATGAACAGTATCAGCGCACCATTGAACAATGGACCAATGCCAAAGAACTGGTGGAGAAATCTGTACGAGATGCGATGGACCCAGCTAGCCCGATTGCTGTA
>QQUD01000156.1 GCA_008501785.1 Chloroflexota bacterium | reverse complement strand
CTGTTAATTTTGGACAACGTATGGGTGCCAGTGAGGAAATGCAGCAAGATTTGGCTGATATTATTGTCTACTTGTTGGGCGAGTAATCATTGGTTGTTGTAAGTAATTGCCAATTGCTTTCACCCTAAAGTTTCTTGAAATAAAAAAAGGCCTACTCAATCGAGTGGGCCTTTTTTGTTAGGTAGATGGGGGTTCCCTCGGACGGAAGGAACCTCGGACGAAGAATAAAAATGGGAGGGGATCGGGTTAGGTGCTTTTAACGGCCGTTCCACACTCCCGACAAAACTTATCACCAGCTTGTAAGCCTTCTCCACCTTCGTGACAGAATATTGCAGCAGAGGCTAGGCGAGCTGGGGGTGGGGATGATTTAACGGCCGTTTTTCTCCTCGGCGTTGGCTTTCTGGGACGCGGGGTTGTTTTTTGATTGTTGACCAATGCCCAGGCCAACACAGCCACAATGAGGACACCGCCAACAACGCCTAAAATGAGCGGCAGGTTGGTATTGTTGCCAGCGACTGGTGGGGGCGAAACGGCCGTTTGTGCTGTCGGTTGCGGCTGCGTGGCCAAATCTATGGTTAATTGCGGCTCTGTCATCTCATAGTTAACCCTCACTTCATATAATTCGCCCGTCGCAACGGCTGATATAGGCAAAATATGATAATTTAAATTATCGCCTGAGCTGGCTGTGATATTTGTGGGTGTTGGCACCACGTTCATTGAGCTGGCGGCGGCAGGCTGTTGTACAGAAACTTCTAACTGCCCCACAGCGACATCTGCCATCCATGAGAATGTAAATGACCGATCATTGTCGCTGGCGGTATAGGGCATGTAATATTCAATGCGAAATTGAGGGTCTGGCGTGGTAAGCGTCACAGAATCGGCATTTTGCGTAAACTCAATGTCATCAATCATTGAATTTTCTGAAGTAATACGCGCAACCGCATTGAGGGAAGCATCGTCCGGTAGGGGGATGGTTACAGTAGCCGGTAGCGTTGTGTCAATAGGTAAAGCTCCAGTAATCAAAACAAGCACGGAAGCTTGATCAAAATCAGGCCATAAATCAACCACGATTAATTCAATATTGGTTGATTGTTCAGTTTGCGCCTGAACAACGGTTGGTAGACAAAGCAGTAGGGTGAGTAACAATATCAAACGTCTTTTCATTATGCACGACCTCTTAAACGAATACGATTTGCACGACAATGGGGACATTCCACATCGGTGTAATCTCGACCACATGTGCGGCAAGTGCGCGTGACAACGGGCCGTTCATCTGACGCATCGCTTGATATGAGCGCGACTTCACTTCCTAGATGGGTTTCTAACCAGGTTGCTAGGTCTTGCTCGCCGATGAAATAACGGCCGTTTACATCTTGCGTCACGACCCCATTCATCACATCTAGCTCCATCTCATAGGCAGATGCAGCCAGTTTTAAAATCGCTGCGCGTCTCAATGATCTCATGGGAATATCCTTTGGTGTAAACTGTGATATAGTGAAACCAGTTTACAAAACAGTTGCTTGAATGCAAGCTGTCGCTTATTATAGCGCAACCATAGATTTCGTGTTTGAAGTGGGCAATTAGCAGTCAGGTTTCAGCCGTCAGCCAGAGGCTAATTCCTGATACCTGAAGGCTGATTGCTCCTAAAAAGGATTTTGAAGTTGGCAAAAACAAAATTGCAGAGAGACCTGGAAATATTGACCGCAATGGCAGATGAGATGGCTGGTTATCTGGATAGTGATGTGCTGTTTTGGCCGATGCAAACCGGTGGGATGCCAAAAATGACGGTGGGCGGGTATTTAATGCGGCAATTTAGACTGTTGGCATTAGGCGATTCGCTGGAAATGGCAGAGAAGCAGCAGCTTAGTCAGACTGTTTCCCGGTTTAATCAGGCATTGATTGAGCGGGTGGTGCGGTTTGAACAAAAGGCCACCCGTGAATTGGATGCCAGGATGCGGCAGTGGGGAGAATTTTTACGCGATTTAGAAAAAGAACGGGATGTGAGCCGCGCTGGGTATGGAACGGCCGTTGAGGCCCGCGCCATGATCACAGCATTGGTGGAGAAGCTGCAGAAACGGCCGTATCAACTCCCCCCGCGCACCATGACCCGCGTCGACCTCCTCGACGCAAACCTGCGCCGCTTCTGGGAACCTGGCCCATTCGTCTGGTCTGAAGAATGGCAACCTGCCTACCCGCAAACTGACTTTTGGTGGCTGTATGGGTTGCCAAAGGAGTAGCAAGGGGCAGGGGGCAAGGTGCAAGGTGCAAGGAGGAAGGGGTCAAGTTGTATGGCAATTAATTAAGGCTTATTACCAAATAGTGTGCCCCATAACGTCTTGCGATGAATCGCAAGGCTAGTAAAAATGCGCCCGATGAATCGGGCGCTTTTCTTTAGCTAGGCGATTCATCGCCTAGCAGATGTGGCCCCTTGCCCCTATATCCTCGCTTTATCCTTCATTTCGAGGTATTTGTTGATGAGCGAGGCTGTCAGCTCATAGGCTGGGACGTCTAACGTCATCACGCCTTGCTGTTGCAGGCGATTGAGCCAGAGTTGACGTTCGTCGAGTATTTGTTCGGCCATGGCGCGTTGGTAGATGGCGTCAGTGTTGTAAGGGGTGCGGCGGGCTGTATCTAGCACAACTGGATCGCTGAGTGTGACACACATTGGCAAATGGCGTGGGTAGAAAGCTCCCAGTTGCCCCACTAAACTATCAGCCGCCTCTTGACCGGTGGGGTCGGTCAACAGCACAATGAGGGAACGATTTTGGCGCTGTGTGTGCAAATATTGCAGCGCACGGCCGTAATCTGGGTCTACCAGTCGCGCTTCCACATCATATAAACTTTCTACCACAAAATAAAATTGCCCCATACCAGAGCGAGGTGGCAAATATCGGTGTACCTTTTCATCAAAGGTCATCAAGCCAAACCGGTCGCCGCGTGAAATGGCGATGTAGCTAAAAAGCAGAACAGCATTGATGATCAGATCAAGGCGAGTGGTGCGGGCCACACCTAACGGCCGTGTTAACATCTGTCGCCCCGTATCAATCAGCATAATGATGTTTTGGCTGCGTTCTGGACTGTAATCAATTGTGATTGGTTTGCCATATTTAGCGGTGGCCTTCCAATAAATGCGTCGATAATCATCGTCTGGCAAATAGTCACGCAGTTGTTCAAACTCACCACCATCTCCACGATGCCGCAGCAGCCGCAATCCAGCGAACATCTGCTGACCTTTGCGTGCCAATTGTTCATACTCGTGAATTTTTAGCAGATTTGGGTAAACGCGTGCTTCTGTGGGAACCGCATAAGCCGCTTGCTGCACAAACAGGCCCCACACACTTTCCCAGCGTAAATTCAAGCTGCCAAAATGATATTCCCCGCGTCGTGTTGGTTTGACATGGTAGGTGATCGTCTGCGAATGAAGCGGTTTTAAACTGGCCGAAATAACCTGATCAATACTGCGCTGCCGAAATTCCGCTGGTACTTCATCACGAATGCGGACATTGATTGAAATGGGTGCATGATTGTGAATAATGATGTCAATTGCGTTTTCTGTGCGGATGGC
This sequence comes from Chloroflexota bacterium, assembly GCA_008501785.1. Next base: position 8,618 of record QQUD01000156.1, on the reverse strand, counting down.
TAGTTTGCGATGATGATATCGTTCAAGCTCGAAACTATCGGATCGTGGTGTGCGCTGCCAGTCTAACCAGATCAACGCCCCAGTTCCCAACAGAATAATCACGCCCAGCCCGCTAATGAATGGCACAAATTCCGTAAGAGCCAGACAGACGATGGGCAACAGCAGCAACAAAAGCAGCCGTGGTGTTGGCTGCAACGTGCGCGTTTCTTGTTGGAAATGCGCCCAGGCAGTTGTGGATGGCTCAGTTTCAGACATGAAAAGTTATCTGGGGACCTCAATTTTTGATAATAGACGTTCTAAAACCCGGTCCGCATCTAACCCTTCCAGTGTGGCTTCTGGTTTGAGAATGACGCGGTGGCGATAGACGGGTGGCACCATTAGCTTAATGTCGTCGGGCGTGACAAATTTACGGCCGTTTAATGCTGCATGAACCTTCGCTGCTTTCAACAATGTAATCGACGCACGTGGGCTGCCACCAAGGTACAGGTCACGGGATTCGCGGCTGGCAGTGCTGATTTGGGTGATGTAGGTGATGATGCCCGGTTCAACCTGCACGGTTTGGATGAGATGGCGAACGGCCGTTAACTGCTCCGGGTTCAACAAACGACGCAAACCCGTTGCCGATAATTCATGCGGATCAAATCCATTGTGATACCGAACTAACATCTCTTCCTCGTGCGCAACCTCCGGGTAAGAAACCAATATTTTAAAGAAAAACCGGTCCAACTGCGCTTCTGGTAGCGCATACGTTCCTTCATATTCCAGTGGGTTTTGCGTAGCGACCACCATGAACGGCTCTGGAAGTGCATAATTTTCACCATCAATCGTCACATGACGCTCTTCCATTGCTTCAAGCAGCGCTGCCTGTGTTTTTGCTGGTGCGCGGTTGATTTCATCTGCCAATACAACCCCAGCAAAGATCGGACCTTGCCGTAGATGAAATTGACTGGTCGCCACATTAAACACATTCGTACCGATCACATCAGAAGGCATCAAATCTGGCGTAAACTGAATGCGATTGAGCGGAGCCTGTACCAGATGGGACAATGTTTTTGCCATCAATGTTTTAGCCGTACCCGGTACGCCTTCCAAAAGGACATGCCCTCCCGCCAGCAGCGCAATAAAAAGCTGAGTAAGGACAGATTCTTGTCCTACAATCACTTTCGCAGATTCGGTTTGTAATGTATGTGCTAGTTTTTGTAGATTTTTCATACTTTTTCCTGAAAACCGTAGGGCAAGACGCTGTCTTGCCACTGTGATCATGCTACGCTTTGGACAAAACAGCGTTTTGTCCTACGATTGGATTTTATGATTTTTCCAGTGCATCCCAAACGAGGATGACTAAATTGGTCCACTGCTGTAATTCCAATTCTTTAATTTCTTGACGGTCTAACTGTACCATCAGGTAAATGAGCTGCCCCATAATTTGTTCATCTAGATAGGGCGAGAGTTCGGCGAAAAAAAGCTCATCTGGCAGCCGTGGGTCGGTGCTGTAGCGTCTTGCTAGCTTGCGTTTGAGTCGCTGCCAATAATGGTCGCGCACGCGCAGGTTTTGATCAAGTTCTTTTTGTGCCGCCGCCATATGGTTGATAAAAGCGGCCGTTTCGCGTCGTTCTGGTTCATCTTGAATAAGCGTAGGGCGCGGTTTCCCAAATCGTTGATTGCTCTGTAGTCCGTAGGCTAACAGCAACAAAAACAGAAGTATCGTTGCCCATCCAGCAGGCGTTTGTACAAGCCAAAATGAGACGCCTTGATGGTGAACTTCATCAAACAAGATACGGTTGCCCGATGTGGCACTGCTTGCAACCAGATTGAGTATGAATTGGGCATTACGGCCGTTTTCAATTCCATCATTTGTAAATGGATACAGCGAAGACATCACATAAACATGCCCCATTCCACGCCCAAACGAAACCAAAATCGGCGCATCACAGTCACCGATGTGAATCGCTACCTGCCCGCAGTCCATGACTACTTTGCGTGAAGCTCGCAAATCGACAGTGCCCACAAATGGCCAATTGAGCGTGGGTAGAGCGAGGTTTGCTTGTCGAATTGTGGGCCATTGCCTACGACTGCTCATGTTAAACATGCGCAGCAGCTCGCTGGGGCGACTGTTGTCCTGTGCTAAAATGAGCGTCCCCCCATTGATGATCCATTGATCGAGCGTTTGTTGTTCCCATTGCGAAAAAGATAAATCGGGGGCTAAAATGAACAAAATGTGGTCTTGTGCGGTTGGTTGCAGTTCGTCGGTAATTGTGGGCCGGGCAATGTACCCAAGGTTGTTGAGTTTGTTGTAAAGGCGTTGTGTGCCAGAACGGCCGTTATTCAACGTCGATCCCTCCGCTCGTTTCAGCGGGTCAACCTGAAGCAGCAAGCTCAACGCAATTGCACCAATCAAAACAAGTAGTGCCACTGCGAAAGCGATCAGATCAAGTGTGAATCGACGTGATGTAAACATGTGAATAATTAATAATGAATGGTGAATGGTGAATGGTGAATGAACGGAAAACTTCACCATTCATTATTACTCTTGTACAACCCTCAATGCATTGATTTCTGTAACAAGCGCTTCATAATCATTCGTGGTCAATGGCTCAAACCCATACCAAACACGTTCCACCGTGCCAACAACAGAACGCAATGTGGTTATGATATTGGGGTGGCTGCGCATTTTGTACAGCAGTTCATAATTAGTGAGCGTTTTGTCAAACTGCAAGATGCCACGTTCTTCCAGGGCTAGTAATGTTGCCAAAAAAAGTTGGCGCACAGCTTCCCGATAGTTTTCCTCCTCAATTTGACGCCGCCCTTCGGCAACAGCAGCGGCTGCGGAGGCTGGTTTACCTTGACGTTTTCGGCGTTTCGCTTCTTCTTCGCGCTTGTACCAGAAGTAACCGATCAACAGGGCCAAGACCAAGATAATCAAGCTAATTACGGCAATTAAAATGATTTGGGATTGATTGTTGGGTGTTTCTTCAATTTCAATTGTTTCGTCAGGCGGTGTGTCGGGGTCAGAAACGGCCGTTTCCCCCTCTCCTTCCGCAACTTCTGATGCCACCTCTGTCTCCTGACTGGCTTCATCATTGCCTGATGTTGCTCCTTCACCCGTTGCTTCTTCTCCTTCAGCAGTGGTAACTGATATGTCAGTAGGATTATCTGATGGATTGTTAGTTGGCTCACCTGCTCCCTGTAAGCCATCCGTGGGTTGGTTAGAATCGGCCGTCTGCGCATCACCATTTTGTGCGTCACCTGCTGCCCCTTCACCCGTTGCGCTTTCGCTGCCATCATTGGCTGGGTTTTCACTATTTTGTGCGTCACCCGCTGCCCCTTCACCCGTTGTACTTTCGCTGCCTTCATTGGTTGTGTTTTCACCGTTTTGCGCGTCACCTGCTGCCTCTGCACCGGTTGTGCTTTCGCTGCTTTCATTGGTCGTGTTTTCGCCATTATTGGTGGCTACGTCTGGATTGGAGGCATTTGGATCGGGTGAAACGGCCGTATCGTCCCCCGTCGCCCCTGGCTGCGATTCTCCACCCTCCGCTTGTGGTCCAGCTTCCGGTGCAGACGTTTGACCATTTCCACCTGTTGTTGTGCCAGGTGGTTCGCCGTTGGCTCCATTGGTCTCGCCGCCGCTTGTTAGTGGGGGAATGGGTTGGCCAAAATCACCTGACGGACTGGATTCACTCGGATTGGATTCGCTTGCAGGCTGGCTGCTGACTGGACAAATATGAATTGGGCAAATGCCGGTGAGATAGGTGATAGCTTTTTGTGGGTTGCAAGGTGTTGCTTGCAACACTTGGTCGGCTCCGGCGTGATTGACCGACATAATAGTGCCGTCGGTGAATTGGACGTGGGTAACGGCCGTTAAATCCACCGCAATTTTCCCCAAAATCGCCCTACATTGTGCTGGTGACTGCCCAATCGCTGACTGAGCCTGACTGTTGGCTTGTCCAATTAAACGTCGGTAATCGTCAAATGTGATTGTTTTTTGGGCCGACGCCGGCAGCAGCCAACCAACAAACACAGCACCCAATAAAAGGCTCAAAAATATTTGGAGATGTCGTTTGGGGAAATTAGTAAATTCTAGCACTCGGTCAATGCGCAACCACATGGACAAATAATAACGATTCTGGATAAGCTTGGCAAGGTGAAAGTAAGTAGTCGTGCCAGCCTGGGGGCGCATGATCTTGTTCATCAAACGCTGTTCGCCCCCTGCCTGGCACGGTTGAGCAGTTTACTTAAACTCCCGTGCCTGCCACGCCGTATATAGCAAAATCGAGCCAGCCACCGACGCATTCAACGATTGCACATGCCCTTTCTGCGGTAGGTGCAGACGAATATCACAGTTCTCCCGCACCAAACGCCGCATTCCCTGGCCTTCATGTCCAACAACAATGCCAATGCCCATATTCAAATCGGTGTCTGCCAGCGAAGTGGCCCCTTCAGCTAAATCCATGCCTACAATCCAGATGTCGTTGGCTTGCAATTGCTTGATCGTTGTCACCAGATTTGTCACTTGGGCAATATGTAAATGTTCAGTAGCCCCAGCCGCATATTGCACCACAGATTGTGTGATTTCTGGTGCACGCCGATCTTGCAAAATAACGCCATGCACACCTACAATTTCGGCTGTGCGCAGCAGCGTGCCAATGTTTTGCGGTCCGTGCAACAAATCGAGAATGAGGAGAAACGGCCGTTCGCCCCTCTCCTGCGCCAGCGCCAACATCGCATCCACATCACTGTATGGGTAGCGGCTCACTTCTAGCACGACCCCCTGATGTTTGCCGTCTCCTGCCAGCTTGCTCAACTTTTGCTTGTCAACCGTTTTTATCTGAACGCCATGCTTTCGCGCTTCAACCAACAATGGGCGCGTCAACTTCTTGTCCGCCCCCTGCTGCACCCACAAACAATGAATCGTCCGCCGCTGCGCACGAAGCGTTTCCAGAACTGGGTTTCGTCGTGTAATTATTTCCATAATTGGTGTTTGGTAATCGGTAATCGGTGGTCGGTAATCGGTCAGGTTCTTACTGCCTACCGCTTACGGTTTACCGATTACCGTTTACTTTTTACTCAATCTTCCAGGTCGTTTCGTCTGCACGATCTTCAAGAACAACGTGTAGTTCTTTCAATTGATCGCGGATTTTGTCGGAAGTGGCCCAATCTTTTTGCTGACGGGCTGCTGCACGCAGCTCAATCAGTAGGCGAATGAGGCCAGCTTCGCGGTCAGCGTCGCCGCTGCTTTCGGAGACGGCTTCAGGAATGATGCCCAACACGGTGCCGCCGAGTTCGCGGTAGAGCGTGTCGATGGCTTCTAACGAACCAAATGAGAGTGCGTCACCTTCGTTGAGCCAGGTGTTTACCTGGCGTGTCAGCTCTTGCAGTACAGCCAGGGCGGCGGGGGCGTTGAAGTCGTCGTTCATCTTTTCGATGAAGGTGGACTTGATTTGGGTGAGAACGGCCGTTACCGCCGCACTCACATCTCCAGCCTCTGCCGTCCGCATCCGCTCACGCGTCAGGCTAACCGCACCCCACATCCGCTGCCATCCTTTGAACGCTGCTTCCACAGCATCTTTCGAAAAGTCAATCGGATTGCTGTAATGGCTAGACAAAATGAACGCACGAATCGCTTCGGCACGCCACTTTTTCAGCGCATCTTTAATGGTGAGCGTGTTACCCAGGCTTTTGCTCATCTTAATGCTGTCTAGCGTCAACGAGCCGGTGAGCATCCAGTAACGCGAGAAAGTTTCGCTGTGGGCGGCTTCGCTTTGGGCGATTTCACATTCGTTGTGTGGGAAAATATTGTCGATGCCACCGCCGTGAATGTCGAAGGTTTGGCCCAGATATTTATTGGCCATCGCCGAGCATTCGATGTGCCAACCGGGGAAACCATCACCCCACGGGCTTTCCCAGCGCAAAATGTGTTCTGGTTCGGCTTTTTTCCAGATGGCAAAGTCGGCTGGATGCCGCTTATCGGATCGGACCGCTTCCCGTGCGCCTTCTTCCTGATCTTCAACGATGCGTCCGCTGAGTTTGCCGTATTCGGGGAAAGAGGCGACATCGAAATAGACGGAGCCGTTTACCTCGTAGGCGTGTCCACTTTCAATCAGCGATTCGACCATGCTGATTTGCTCAGGAATGTGGGCCGAGGCGCGGGGGCTGATATTCGGCCGTTCCACACCGAGCGCGTCCATGTCTGCAAAATATTCACGCATATAGGTTTCGACCACTTGCATCGGGCCAGCGGAAAGCTGACGTGCTTTTTTCAAGATGCGGTCTTCGCCTGTGTCGAGCATATGGCCGACATCGGTGATGTTTTGCACATACAGTACATCGTATCCAATGTAGCGCAAATAGCGCACGACCACATCAAAGCCCACATAGGTTTTGGCATGACCGATGTGGGAATAGTCGTAAACGGTGGGGCCGCAGACATACATATTTACTTTGCCTTCAGTCAGCGGTACAAATTCTTCTTTCTTTCTGGTTAAAACATTATAAATTTTCAGTGACATGCTCACTCCGAATCGAATTTCAAGGCTGTTGTTAGTTAGACTTGGCAGATTTCAAGCTACTGAAAGTAGCAAAAACCTGTCAGGTCTCTCCCCGTAGACACAGGACAGCCCAGATTTTTCTGGTTGTTTTGGTAATGACATATTATAGTTTAATTCTAGTTGTTGGACACGAAAAGCATCCATGAAAGGTGCATTGCGCTTTCTTAAGTGCGTTGCACCTGGGGTGAATGAAGTGCAATGCACCTAGGAAGGTGCAGCGCACTTGCTGGGACAGATGCAGATTAGATGATGGGGTGTTGTTTGTTTGATCATCATGTGGTTATCGTAATGCATTTGCCAGCCGTTGTAAAGTGCGCTGTTTCCGCAAAATGAAGTCGCCATCTATTGCACGAGCCAATGCCCAGCAAAACAGCGCTGTGGGTAAATTACCAAGATGGGGTGCCCCTGTGGGACTTGGTACAAAACGAAATCGTGGAAACATATCGCTATGGTTAGGCAAAGATCATGCGGCCTGCAGAAGTTTGCAAAACTTTGGTGACGGTGACATCAGGAGTCTGGTTAATGAGGCGTCGCCCATCTTCTACAACAACCATGGTGCCATCTGCCAAAAAGCCGACACCTTGGGCTGCCTCGCGCCCTTCCTGAATGATCTTGACGCGCAGTTCTTCACCAGGTAGGCAGGTGATTTTGACGGCATTTGCCAGATCGTTGACGTTAAGAACGGAGACGCCTTGTAGTTCAGCGACCCTGTTCAGGTTGTAGTCGTTGGTCATGATGGGGCAGTGCAGGTGTCGTGCGAGCGATACGAGTTTGCTGTCTGCGTCGCGCACCTCGCTCACATCCATGTCGGTGATGCGAGTGGGGATGGGGGCTTCATTTTGCAGGGTGCTGAGTACTTCAAGCCCTAAACGTCCGCGCCCGCGTCGCATCGGATCGGGGCTGTCGGCGATGTGTTGTAGTTCCATCAAGATGAAGTTGGGGACGAGTAAGGTGGAACGTACAAACCCGGTTTTGCTGATGTCAGCAATACGGCCGTCTATAATCACACTCGTATCCAGTAAAATATAGGTTTCAGCGGGTTTTTCATCCACTTGTGTGGTTCGAGCTAACCCACCGGCGCGAAAATTGCCAAATAAACTTTGCAAATCTTTCTGTCTGGATATAAGAATGACGATGCTGAGGTAGCAGAAAATAACGGCAGCTGCCAGCGGCATGATTTGCCTAAAGGGAGGTGGGAGAAAACCCAGCGGTAAAGATACGAGGGCTGCTGCCATAAGGCCAATAAAAATACCGGCTATGATAGCGATCAGTCGTTCTGGTGGCATACTTGCCAATCGATGACTGACGCGTTGTAACGGATGCAGCGTAATATAGGGCGTCATAATCAGCCCTATCAGAAAGCCAACCAATGTTGATACAGCAATGCTTGCTTCTGGTGCAATCGCAAATGAATTAGATAGATCGCTTCCTAAAATCCCTCCACCAATAGCAAATGCAATTGCCCCCACAAGGCGAAAAATAAAATCTACACTTAACATAATTCCTGTTCTCATCCCTGAACGTCCATAGATATTTATGGCGAAGGGAACACTTTCACTATCAAAAATAAAAAATGAACATGCAAAAATATTTGCACGTTCATTTTTTTGTTTCTCTTTTTTGCACTTGGAAGCCAGATAGTGAATTATGTCTGAGAATGAAAATGATGAAAAATGATCGCTACAATCTCAGGTTGGTGTTTTGCCTGGAAAAATGATTGCTTTTTTTTGACCTATCAAAACAGTTGTTGCCGAATAAATGATAATGCCCTCAATAACAAAAAAACAGCCAATGTGCTAAAAACGGAAAAAATAAAAATAGAGGATGAATGAATGTGCAATATTTATAGTTAAAATCTTATCACACTGGGGTATACACCGCAAACGTTAACGCCGCTTACGTGCCTGCATTGGAGCAGGTGTACGTCGAATCGTCGGTCCTGATGACGGGGTGCGTCGGCTTGCTACTGGGCGGCGAACTGGTTGCCTTTTTGCAGGCTGTTGAGTTGAATTAGGTTGGCTGCGCACTGTTGATGGGGGGTGATTGGTTTGATGGGCAGTCATTTTGCGTTGT
>QQUD01001055.1 GCA_008501785.1 Chloroflexota bacterium | reverse complement strand
AACTACAAAATGTGGCCCTGTCATTCCCGCGCAGGCGGGAATCTACTCGACTACGTCATGGATTCCCGCCTGCGCGGGAATGACAAGTTCCCTATTACCGTTTTATTTTCTTAACGTTCATCAGCCTCCGGCGGGGTGGGCAATATGTAACAGCCCTTCAATATAAGTGAAGGTTTGTGGCGAAACGGCCATAACCATCTCGACACCCACACCCCCACCGCATCATCACGTTGCAGTTCGTGGCCGACGCCGATAACGGCCGTTTTTACCTTCCGATCAAACTGCCTTGGATTATACGGAGGATGCCTGCCACTTTGAACTAACAGAAATTGAAGTCTCAGAGCAGCAATGGTGGCGTATTGGTCTGGAAACCTATGCCGCTGTTGATAAAAACTATGCTAGAATAATTGAAGATTCGCCCATGTTTTACTCAGATCACTCCACCCAGATTGGAACACACCCAATCGTGTGGGTATCCGCAATGGTTGCACAACCTGGATTTATAGTTCAGGAGAACACAATGTTGAAAGTACCGCCCAATCCCGATTACCCGGCCGAAGAGGGCCGCTATATCCGTGGTAATGATTACTCACCCGTAGCTGTCGCCATCATCCTCAATCGCGACGAAGATAAAATCCCGCCAGACATCGAACGCCTGATCCGCACTGGCGCCGAAACCGGCGCGGCGCTCTCAGGGTCGATCCAGACTCCCAATATCGGCCTGGAGAAAATGATCTGTAATATCGTTGGAAATCCCAACATCCGCTATCTTGTTTTGGGAGGGCCCGAATCCGAAGGACATCACACCGGGGAAGCCTTGAAAGCCCTGCTAATGAACGGCGTGGACGAGAAAAAGAAGATCATTGGCACAGATGCGCTCCACGCAGTTTTGCACAATATATCCAACACCATAATCGACCGCTTCCGTCAGCAGCTCACCTTGATCGACCTGCAGTTCGAGGGCGACTATAAAGAGATCCGCCAGGCTGTATGGAGTGGTTATCAAGAAGAACCTGTCCAATTCCGCGATTATCAACTCTATGACCCGGGAGCCTTTGCGGAGGAGGGTCTCAGCGGGAAGATCACCTGGCGAATTACCCAGCCCTGGAGCGAACCAGAAGATGCATCAGAACGTCAAGCACTTGAAAAGGCCCAGGCTATGATCAAACGTTTACGCAAATCGCAGAGAAAGGCTCCTCGCTAACGGAATTAACGGCCGTTTCCCTCCCCCACAAACTACAACTTCAAAAATCACTGCTTCGGCCTTAAAGGAAGAATTCGCACTCTGCTTTTTCTTGAATCAACAACAATCAGAGCACCTTTTTCCAACTGGTCTCCATATTGTCCAACAATCTTGAAAAAGCGGTCACTCAATGAATGGGGAGACACATCCTGGATACGAACTTGAATGACGCTAGGAAAAGAAGCACCAGTCGCCGCAATCATGGCTCCAAAATCGAGATCATGCGTAAAAACAATAAATCCGTTTTCACGCGCATAGTTCATGATTGATACATCGGTTGCATTAGCAGCCCCAATGGTTGACCAATGCACAGCATCAAATCCCCGATTTGTAAATTCCGCTATCCAATCGGGGGACAAATTCATATCAAGTAGGAATTTCATTGGTAAATGTGCGGCAGTTCAGTTTCTTCAAGCCGCCAAGCCGCATAGCTCAACGCTGCAAAAATGTCCTCACGCTCAAGATAAGGATACATTTTCAAAATGTCTTTATTGGAATGACCAGAAGCCACCAATCCAACAAGCGTCCCAACCGTCACCCGCATCCCGCGAATCGTTGGTTTACCCCCCATGATTTGTGGATCGTGTGTAATGCGCTTCATTAATTCATTCATACCAACAGTTTAGCAGATTCACCTTTTGTTTGAAAGAATTTTCTCAGTTAACAAGTTCCCTTTGCTCGGGTTGGTCAGTTGAGAGGTTTTGGTGGTAAAATGGTCGTTTCCCTCCCCCACAATCTGCAACATTCCTCGGTTTACTTCTCATCCTCAAACCACATTCAATTTGAGGGGGTTTGATGGCGAAACGGCCGTTTTCACATTTAAAGCTGCAGCTAGTCAAACGCATTAAATAAGAAGACCTTAATTGCAATAACATACATTCTTCATTATACTGGATTTAATTCTTATTTCTATCAGATTTAAGAAGTTTAAACCGACATATGTATGTTCCGCATATACCCTGAAATTTCACAAGCTGCCTAAAAAACAATCCTTTTATCCACATGAGGCAGTTTAACAAGAAATGATGTCGGTAAAACATGCCAAACCTGACACCTAACGAGATAGGGCAGTCGGTTGAATAATATATTATGTCCTGATAGACAAATAAAGGAACGAAAATGAACAATCCAAATGATCTGACTCCCGAAGTTTGGCACGAGGTTAAAAATGCCCCTTTTGAAATTCAAGGTATCACTGGTGAGAACACCAAGGGTGTAGCTGTTTACAATGGAAGCAGCGTTTGTTACATGAATAGTTACGACAATCAAATATGGAACAAGGTCAAAGATGCCCCCTTTCATATTCAAGGCATCACCGGTGATAACGCCAATGGTGTAGCTGTTTACAATGGAAGCAGCGTTCGTTACATGAATAGTTACGACAATCAAATATGGAACAAGGTCAAAGATGCCCCCTTTCATATTCAAGGTATCACTGGTGAGAACACCAAGGGTGTAGCTGTTTACAATGGAAGCAGCGTTCGTTACATGAATAGTTACGACAATCAAATATGGAACAAGGTCAAAGATGCCCCCTTTCATATTCAAGGCATCACCGGGAACAACGCTACTGGTGTAGCTGTCTTCAACGGAAGCAGCGTTTGTTACATGAATAGTTACGATAATCAAATATGGAACGAGCTTGAAGATGCCCCCTTTGATATTCAAGCCATCACCGGTGACAATGCCAATGGTGTTATTATTTTCAACATGCAACAGCAACGCGCTGCATACATGAACAGCTACAATGAAAACGTTTGGCACGAATTCTTTAGCAAATTTCGCGGGTCCGCTGGCCGAAGCACCCCTTTTGAGATTCAGGGTGTTACGGGTGACAACGCGAATGGGATGGCTGCGTTCAATGGGAAAAAGGTTGCTTTTGATAACAATTTTAGTTGGAAATTGATAGAAACCTTTCCTGGCTGGTTACCTATTCAGATAGCATTTTACTATTCTTTCCCTCTCCTAGAGTTCTCTGGAAAAGGCCAGTCCATAGCGATCTTATCTTTTGGAGGCAAGATCGATATGGATGAATTGAAAAACGATTTCCGAGCAATGAGAATGGCAATGCCCAACATCAAGGAAGTAATTGTCAACGGTCCTATTCCTCCACGACAAGACAATGGGGGGTCTGTTGAAACTCACTTGGATGTCGAAATTATCGGTGCCCTTTGTCCAGACGCCCAGATCACCATTTACCGTGCACCAAATAAATTTAGTGAATTCGCAAACGCCGTAAATAGAGCGGTTGCCGACAATAATTCAATAATCTCTATTTCATGGGGAGCAGCTGAGGATAATTGGGGGGACAACCGGGAATCATTGGAAGCAGCTCTAGCGAAAGCTGCAAACAAAGGGGTTACGGTCTGTGTTTCCAGTGGTGATGGTGGTTCATCTGATGTTAGGAGTGGAAACCGCGCCGCTCAAGCGAAAGACGGTATGGCGCACGTCAACTATCCGGCAAGCAGCCCGTACGTGTTGGCATGTGGTGGAACAGAATTGCTGCGTGGCCAGGTAAACTTCGGGTACGGCACAATTCCAGTCACGCAAGAGATCGTTTGGAACAATAGCAATATTGGGGGTGGTGCCACTGGTGGTGGTGTTAGCAATTTATTTCCGATGCCTCAATGGCAAATTGAAGCAGATATCAATATTCCTAACGCCAATAATGAGAAGACGGGTCGAGTCGTGCCTGATGTTTCTGGTCTCGCCGCCGGACGTGATTGGGCTATTTTTGAAAGTGGCGATAGGGAGTTGACTGGAGGCACCAGCGCCGTTGCGCCACTGTGGGCATCTCTGATCGCACTAATCAACGAAAAGCGAGACTCTGTAGACAAGGCCCCACTGGGATTCATAAATGAAAGTCTCTATGAACTGGCCTCAGACGCAGATCTTCCTTTGTTCAACGATATCATTACAGGAAACAACAAGCCGACCTCCGATTACCCTGGTTATGAGGCCGAAGTGGGCTTTGACGCATGTACTGGCTGGGGAACACCTAGGATTAATCTATTTCTCGAACTTGCCGCCCTCGATTGATGCGGACCACTAATCGTGGTAAATCACCAAAATATAGTTCCAATGGTGAGCCAATAGCGTTAGCGCCGATATGGTTTGATTGCGGTCCTCACAAAAGGAGCAAAAGCTGGCATAACAAGGCGATTAACACGGAGCGAGCAATCGCTTGGCGATTCCGCGTCATTCACTTCATTTACGCTGCTTGGTTATTCAAATGTTAAACTCATCATACCCGCTCGGTTATCCCGGTCGTTAAGCAGACTTACACATAATCATTATGGCCTTCATCCAAATCATCGCAAATTCTATTAATTGGATTTGACAAAAGGGTCCGCAGATAAACCAATTTTTGGAAACGGCAATTTCCCCCAAATCCTCCTCAATATTCCATTGCAACAATATTCACAAAATCAATTGCACGAGTTTATCAACAACAACTTGCCCCACGACAGTAACCGCCTCAGACAGCTTCTCCCCATACGACACATTTACTGGCTGAATGCCAAGCATGCCAACTTCACGGCCGTTTTTACCAATTTAATAGCGACTGATCCCATCCAGCGACAGCGTGTGTCATGGCGTTCTTGGCCGACGCCAATAACGTGAACGACCTCATTTTGATTGACCTCCCCTCTCCAAACTTGCTACAATCATTTTGACGGTTGCCTTTGTCTAGACGCGTGCCACGTCACAGGAGGATGGTATGGTAATGAAACACTATTATTGGCTCTTCATAGCTCTTTCCCTTGCACTTGCGGGATGTCGAAGTCCGCAATTTGTGAACCACTCCAGACCAGAACTAAATGTAGACTTCTCCGTCTTCGAAAACGTCGGTTGCCCCATTGACCGTGACGAAAACTTTTATCGAAAATGTGAGGCAGATAGCCCGATGGCCGATTTAGGCTGTGATCAAATCAAACGGATTAATATACTGGGGGGGCTTGACCCATCGTACCCGATTGCTGAATGCGTTGTCGCCCCTTCTTCATCAGAAGAGCTTCACCAGATAGTCGATGAAGGCAACTATCTCGACAGAGAAGGCGGTTTGTTCCCAATATTTATACGCTATGTGATATTTCGGGACGACCAATTCGAACTGATAGGGACAAGGGATGAATTCAAAGCTGTATTTGCACCCGTTACATCGCCAGAGGAGGCGCTTAGTTATGCATTGGTTATGAAAGACCTGTCAGCTTACTTCGGTCTTGAATATGATTCTAAATATGAGTACTTCGTTGATGAAATTGAAGACAGCTACGTAGAGGAAAAGGCTGGTGGGTATCTGGTCCACATGTATTCCTACGAACTGTTTGGATGCGGGCCACACATCACTAGCGCTGTAGATGTAGAAGTCACAACGGATGGTGATATAAACAAAATTAACAGCGAAGCAGTATACAAAGACCCCTCTGAAGATGATTTATGTGTTGACTAACACACAATCGCTTTTCCTCTGCAACACGAATCAGGAAATCAATTGCACGAGCTTATCAACAACAACCTGCCCCGCAGCAGCAACCGCCTCAGACATCGACTCCCCATAAGTCATGTCTGCTGGCTGAATACCAATCATGCCCACTTCGCAGCCGGTTTCGGCAATCAAATAGCGACTGATCATGTCCAGCGGCAGCGTGTGCGTGGTCGCGCTCATGCCACCTGCCTGCTGCCAATCAATCCACCGAATCGTTCCCGGCGGCTCGTCCAACACGGCCGCATCCACAAACAACACCAAATCGGGCGCAAACTTGCGGATGCGCCCGGTCGTGTTTTCGGGGGCATGCGCCCCTTCAATCACACACAAGGTTTCAGAGGCAAACGGCCGTAACCACCGCGCCACCCACACCCCCACCGCATCATCACGCTGCAGTTCGTGGCCGACACCGATAACGGCCGTTTTCACTCCCCCACTATTTTGCTTCTGCAACCTGCTCCACAGATCGTGGAGCGATTTTTCCCAAGACTTCGTCAATGTCAACCTCATCTCCGTAAAATACCGTAAACGCCTCTTTATTTTGAGAAGCCAATTCCCAAGCCTCAGAAGACATCTGAATACAGTCAAAACGACAAACTTCCACACACTGCGCACAAAACGTACAGCGATCCACATGATACCGCATCACAAACCGCTTCGCCTTCCTATCCAGCGTAATCACTTCCACCGCATTCGACGGACATTCCTTGTTGCAAAGACCACAGCCCGTGCATTTTTCCGGGTCCCATGCCAAATGACCCCGCAACCGAGTCGGCGCATCTTCACGCACAAATGGATACTGCTTTGTTACGGGTTTCTTGAATAATGACCCGACTACATCTTCAAACATTGTGCCAACTTTCATTCTTAATTGCTCCCAATTTAAATTGAATAAAGTTTACGGACAAAGAAATTAAACGCAGATTGCTGCCTGCGGCAGCTGCGCAGATTGCGACACAGATGACACAGATTTTGAAGAGAAAAAATCTTCGAAATCTGTGTCCTAAATCTTCCGAAATCTGCGTTTAAAAAATCTGAAAACCTTTATCATTTTTTTAAATAATATTAATTCCGATAATAATCAATAATTGCACCAGCACAATCATTGCACCATACCGCCACCATAAACCAACCGTCTGATCAATCCGCAGCCGCGTCATCAATGATTGACAACCAGCCAAAACCAACAAAACACTCAACGTTTTGATGACAAACCAGAAAGGATTGGCAACACCACCCAAATAGAAGGCAGTAATAATCGTCAAACCAACCAGCAATTCAACGCCACGCCCCATGTGGAACATCGCTAAACCGCGTCCACTGTACTCCGTCATCGCACCCGCCACAATTTCAGTCTCAGCTTCAGGCGCATCAAACGGCGGTAGTTCCAGCTTTCCCAACAGCCCAATCAGCGCCACCACAAATCCAATTGGCTGCGTAAAAACGAGCCAATGTGATTCAGCATAGGTTGAAATCTCGCTGATTTGCCAGCTATTTGCCACAATCGCTGGACCAACCAAAGCCAGCAAAAAAGGCGCTTCATAAGCAAACATTTGCGTCAGCGTCCGAGTCGCCCCCATCAACGAGAAACGGCCCCGACTGTTGGCACCAGCCAGCCCCATGCACATCGTAAACAAACTGAGCAGGTAAACCGTAACGATTAAATCACCATTAAAGCTGTAAAGGGGTTGAATGCCGGGAATCGGGACATACAAAGCGGCCGTTAACGCCCCAGCCAGCGCCATCACCGGAAACGCCACAAACAAAATAGGTTGTGCATCAGCCGGGATCACCTCTTCCTTACTCAACAATTTAATATTGTCAGCAATCGGCTGGAACCAACGCGGCCCCATCCGATTTTGCATACGGGCCATGATTTTGCGGTCCAGCCACTCATAACCCATTCCCGCCAGCAGCACAAACAGGCCTCCTGGGAAAAATAACAGCGTAATTACACTACCCATGCTGACCACCTCGGTTCTTGTAATAATCAATGCCATATTGGCGCAGCTGCGCCCACGACCATGAAGATGGTTCTTCTTTATGGATTTTCACAGACCGATCATTGCAAGAGAAACAAGGATCGATGCCCACCATAATCATCGGCACGTCAGCCAAATTATGGCCAACCGTGAGCGACAACACCGACGCCATATTACACAGCGTAGGTGTGCGCACTTTAACCCGATCTGGCATGTTTGAACCATTACTGCGAATAAAATAAAGCAGTTCACCACGAGGTGCTTCAATTCGGCTAATCGTCTCACCCGGCTTAATGCGGCGCGGCATCCGTTTCACGGTCAGCGGGCCTTCGGGCAAATTGTCGGCAATATCGCGAATGATGCGATAGCTTTCAAACAGCTCTTGCAAGCGGACCGAAAAACGTGCGGCCAAATCGCCATCTGTTCCCATCACAATTTTGATCGGGAAATCGCCGTAGGCTGCATAAGGTGCTTCGATGCGAATATCACGACCCACACCAGATGCCCGCGCTGTCGGGCCAACCACACCCAGGCGACGCGCCAACTCGGGGGTCATCGTGCCAATATTGCGCGTGCGCTGCAAAAACATGGAATCAGTTTGCACCACATCCAAATAATGTTTGGTGCGTTCTTCCATGTAATCGACGCCTTTTTTAAGCGCTTCAGCCAGTTCTGGCGTTAGGTCACATTTCACACCACCCAGCACATTGGCAGAGTAATTCACGCGATTACCGGTGATAGTCTCCAACAAATCCATCACGGTTTCACGGTCGCGCCAGGAGAACATGAACAGCGTATCGAAGCCAGCTTCGTGCGCAGCCACACCCAGCCACAAAATATGGCTGTGAATGCGTTCCAGCTCTGCCACCAGCACGCGCATCGCCTGTGCCCGTGGCGGTGCAACAACGCCAGCCAGTTTTTCAACACCCTGGCAAAAGGCAAACGCATGAACGTGTGAACAAATTCCACAAACGCGCTCTAATAAATATAAATCTTGCGCATAATTGCGAGATTCCACGCCTTTTTCGATGCCGCGATGGGCATAACCCAGTCGCACCGTCGCATGGGTGACAACCTCACCATCGACATTAAATTCAAAATGTTCCGGCTCTTTCAACGCCGGATGTTGAGGACCAATCGGAACAATAAATTTTTCCGGATTGTTTTCGACTTGTTCTAGTTTGGGCATAACGTTATCTCATTTAGCTATTAGAGTTACTCCAAAATAATATTTTGCTCTTGTCATTCCCGCGCAGGCGGGAATCCACGCCTTTAATGAAGATGGATGCCTGCCTTCGCAGGCATGACAATCATGCGTAGTTGTTAAATGGGAACACTTCTATCCTGTCTGAAATGACTTGAGCAGCGGATACACATCATCGGGCCATTCATCAGGCAAAAAGAGGCGTGATGGGTCCGGTGTACCAGGAACCTTAATCCCAAACATTTCAATCAATTCACGTTCAAAGAAGCTGGCGGACGGCAGCAAATCGCATAACGTTGGCACAAAAGCATCTTCTTTTGAAACAGGTACGCGCAGTGTCAACACAACAGGGCCTGAGCAAATTTGGTACAGCACTTCCAAATTTGGATCGTCAATGCTGGGGTCCAGGCCGGTGATAGATGCCAAATAGCCCCATTCCGTGTCCAACAGTTTTTCAATAGACCCAACCACGTTTTCCGACGACACAACCAAGTCAATGCGATTTTCTTCGGGCTCGGTCTTTTCAATCGTGACATCGGCCAGGAGCGTAACGGCCGTTTCCAACAAATTATGCGCTTCCATTTGCGGCCTCCTGCACAGGGGTTCCGTTCTTCAAACTACCCAGCAGCTTCACCACCCCATCAATAATCGCTTCAGGACGTGGCGGACAGCCCGGTACATACACATCAACCGGAATCACTTTATCAATATGCCCTTCAACGTTATAACAACCCTGAAACGCACCACCAGAAATGCTGCAAGACCCAACCGCAATCACAAACTTCGGGTCCGGCATCTGTTCATAAATCCGCTTCAACCGCTCCCGCGATTGCAACGTAACCGGTCCCGTACAAATCAAAACATCAGCATGACGTGGGCTGCCTTGCAATTTGATGCCAAAACGTTCCACATCATAATGAGGCGTCAAAGTCGCCAAAATTTCAATGTCACAACCATTGCATGAGCCAGTGTTATAGTGAATAGCCCACGGCGAGTTAATCCGTGCCCATAATTTCACCCGCTCTAACGCTGCTTGCCAGTTAGACGCTAAATCAAGCGCCATAAGAACCTCCTAAGAAGCTGTTAACTATTAGCTAATGGCTAATAGCTAATTGCTAAAAGCTGTTTATCCTAAAATTAGTGCCAACAATGCTACCAATAGGCCAACCAGGTAGAGGGCGGCCAGAGGGGTGAAGCTAATGCTAGCCAACATGAGCACCCCTAAGTGCAAAATGGCGAAAAAAAGGGCAACCACAAAAAACGGCCGATAACCGGTTGCTGCCCATGCTTTCGGTGATTCTTCACCACCCGCGTAGGTGCTTGACTTTGTTTCAGTTGGATTTGCCGGTCCAGCCAACATGCGCCCAAATCCAGACAAGATGGCTACTAAAACCAAATAAACAACAAAAGCGACGACAGGTGTTAAAAGTATTGTCATAATATCCTCAAAGTAACAACAACAATTTAGAAAAAAAACAGATTTTCCTCTTCTTAATCCATTCCTTATTCCACATCCGTTGTTGCCATTAATTAAACGCCCCCATCAGCGCCGTACCAGCTGGCTCAACCAACCCCTGAACCAGGCTAGGCCAAATCCCTAAAAGAACAATAGCCACCAACAGCAGCAAAATCGGCAGCGCCATTTGAGTTGGTAACGGCCGTCCCGCCAAAACTAACGACGACGCTTGCCGCCGGTACACCATGTTTACCAACGGCGCGTAGTAGCCGAGTGATAACACGCTGTTCACAGCCACAAATGCCACCAGCGCATAAATCCAACCATTATTCGTGGCAAAACCAGCGACTAAAATCTGCCATTTGGACATAAAACCAACCAGCGGCGGCAATCCTGCCAGCCCCAGTACAGCCAAACTCAGTGCAAATGCTAGCATTGGATAGCGTTGAGCAGCACCGGCCATATCTTTGGTGTACAGCGGTTCGTGACCATGTGCAGAAAAAAGCACAAACATGAGCGCTCCAACGGATAGAAAGGCAAGGCTTTTCATGAGACCATGACTAAGCAGATGGAAGAAGCTGCCTTGTGCGCCAGCCGCATTGCCAACTTGGATGGCAATGCCCAAACCAACCAGCATGTAGCCCACATGCGCCACACTAGAGAATGCGAGCAGTCGTTTCACCATTGTCTGCCGCAGCGCCATCAAGTTGCCGACCAGCATGTTCAGCGCTCCAAAAATCATCAGGAGTTGGCCCCAAACGGCCGTTATATCCGCCAACGCCGTCACCACGCGCAGCAAGGCGACCAATGCCGCCTCAATCACCACACCCGACAGCATGGCACTGATGCCGCTTGGAGCCTGTGCGTGGGCATCTGGCAGCCACGTGTGCAGCGGCACCAGCGAAATTTTGACACCAAAACCAACCACAAACAAAACGGCCGCTAACAGCAACATGCCAGTATTTGCTGTGCCTTGCACTGCTTGTTGAATCGCTACCAAATCAAGCGTACCCGTATTCGCCAGCACCAACGCAATGCCCATCAACACCATCGCCGAACCAACCGCGCTTTGCACCAAATATTTCAAACCAGCTTCCAATGAAGCATTTTCGTCTCGGTGGAACACCACCAGCAGAAATGATGAAATAGCAATGCCTTCAAACCAGAGCCACAAGTTAAACAAGTCTGCGGCACAGCCAAGCCCAATCATGACACCAGACATCGCCAGCAGCATGGCGTAATATTTTTCTTCGCCAATTTCACCAGCAATCATCGGGCCGGAGTAGAGTGAAACAAGGGTTGCCAGGGCCAGGATAACGGCCGTTAACAACAAACTCACCCCATCCAACCGCAGCGCAATCGCGCTCACCGCAAATGACAACGGTCCTTCTGCCTGGAACTGTTGGTAAATCATCACAAATGGCACCCAACTTGCCACAAACCCCAGCAGCCCAACATATTTCACAAACGGATTCAACCGCTGGCGGAACAACCGCCCAAACAAGTAGACTGCGGGTGAAAACAATAATGGCAGCCAGATGAGCCAAATCAATAGCCAGTCGCCCATATCAGCTACCTCCT
Source organism: Chloroflexota bacterium (assembly GCA_008501785.1). The sequence goes on along the minus strand of QQUD01001055.1, from coordinate 244 downwards.
AATAAAATAACAGCCACAAGCAGCACGCCTAAAATAATGCCCACCAGATTCCAGCCAAGTTGACCAGTCTGGGTTGATTGTAAACGTATGCCCATGCCTTGTGTAATGGTGACGATACGGCCGTTTAACCATTCAAAACCAAATCCCTTCGTCGCCGCAGTTTCCAACCAGGCCAGGCTTTTTTGTAAGGTAGCAAAACTGCCACGGAACCACCAGATGGCTAAACCAGCCACGACTACTGCGA
>QQUD01000119.1 GCA_008501785.1 Chloroflexota bacterium | reverse complement strand
AGAGCCAGATTGCCCATTCCGTTGGGATAGCGCAAACTGCGGCGCTGCAACCAGCCGAAGAGGATAAACCCGATGCCATAGGCTAACGTCAGCGGGCCAAAAACAGGGCTGATTTCTGTCGGGTCGATGAACATACTCCAGATGGTTAAAGCGCCTAGCAAGAGGAGGGCGGAAAGCGCTGGCATGGCTGCTTCGCTGCGCAGCTCCATGTAAACAACGACGATAGCTGCCAGGAAAAAGAGTGAGCTAATGATGTACAAAGTTGTCCCCAGCCCCCCCGTACTGCCGGTAAAAGCAATGCCAAGCGACAAAACATACAGCACGGCGCTGGCGATGGCGGCGATGCCCCCGTAACGAATAATGGATTGGTTGTTCATGTTATTCTCCTTATTTATTTGAATGAACTATTTTTCTGAAATACTGCTGTCTCAAACTAGTACCTCAACATTATGATTTTGTAGGGTGAATTGGCAATTCGCCCAGAGTGGCGATTTATCAAATCGCCCTACATTTTTAGAAAGTTACGGTACTGGATTTCTTTTATTCATCAATAGGCAATCCCTCACTTTCATGATTAGTCCATGATTCCAGAAAGTGCGTTAGTTCAGTCAGCCCTTTAAAACCCAGACGCACAGAGGTGTGCGGGTCTTCCAAGCTGATTCGCCATACGCCAGGAGCAGGAAAATCAGAACCGCTCTCTAACCACAGCGTCAGAATAAAACTGTGATAGCGTAACGGCCGTTTTCCAAATTCCCTTTCCATAAAACCTTCCAATTTGAACCTATCTGTGTTAATCTTTTCCCATCTTAACAACCGATCATTTAGAGATCGTTTATTGGAGCAAAACATGGTGGCTTTTTTAGAAATTCGGTTGTTCGGCGGTTTGCAAATCAAGAAAAACGGACTGCCAATCACTGGATTTATCTCCAGTAAAGTGCCTGCCTTATTGATTTACCTGGCTTTTACCCAGCGTCCCTGCCAGCGTGACGCCCTGGCGGCTTTGTTGTGGGGAGAAATGACCGAAACCGATGCCAAAAACAATTTGCGACAGGCGTTAACCAATTTGCGCAAGCTGGTAAATAGCCATCTGATTATTATGCGTGATAGTGTGGCGTTTAATACGGCCGTTTCCTATACACTCGACACAATCGATTTTGAGAGCTGTCTTCAAACCAGCCGTGCCCAAACCAATCAGCGATTTGTTCACCTGGCCAAAGCTGCCGCCCTCTATCAGGGTGACTTATTGGCCGGTTTTTTTGTGCGTGATGCCCCCGAATTTGAAGAGTGGCTGCTGGCACAGCGGGTTCGTTACCGGGAACTGGCGCTGCACACCCTGCATACCTTGACCGAAAATCATTTAAATCGCGGTGAATACGGCCGTGCCATTGACAGTGCCACCCGCTTATTGGCCCTAGATGCATGGCGCGAAGAAGCGCACTGCCAGCTCATGTTAGCGATGGTGCGCAGCGGGCAGCGACGGGCGGCGCTGGCACAATACGAAGCGTGCTGCCGTCTACTCGACCAGGAGTTAGGCGTTGCGCCTTCTAGCGAAACCACCGCCCTGTTTGCACGCATCCAGGCAGCGGACGACATTCCTTCACACAATCTGCCACCTCAGCCCACCCGCTTTGTCGGGCGCACCGAAGAGCTGGCATATCTGCAAACGCTACTGCTCAATCCGGGATGTCACCTGGTGACGCTGGCAGGCACAGGCGGCATTGGTAAATCAAGACTGGCATTACAAGCAGCCGCCCGCGCTCATCAACAGAAGATATTTCTTCACGGCGTCTTTTTTGTGTCGCTGATTGGGGTTGATACGGAAATGATGCTGGTAACGGCCGTTGCACAAGCCATCAACCTCCCCCTATCAGGCAGCTTGGAACCAACCACCCAACTACTAGACTATTTACACGATAAAGAACTGCTGCTGCTGCTCGATAATTTTGAACATCTCCTGGGCGAAATAGCGTGGCTGCTGCAGCTGCTGCACCGGGCACCCGGCGTCATGCTGCTGGTGACCTCACGTGAAACAATCAATATTCAATGGGAATGGCCTGTTTCTGTGGAAGGATTAACGGTTCCACCGGCTATCGAAAGTGATGCAGCTACTTCTTTTACGGCCGTTCAGCTTTTTATCGGCCGCGCCCAAACCATTCAGCCTAACTTTGTCCTGACCGAAGAAACCTTGAAGGCGATTTCCCGCATTTGCCAACTGGTGGGCGGCATGCCGCTAGCGTTAGAATTAGCTGCCAGTGCCACACGTAATTATGGCTGTGCTGACATTGCGGATAGCATTGCTCATAATCTCGATTTCCTGACAAGTCGTTACCGGGACACCCCACCGCGGCAACGCAGTCTGCGGGCGGTTTTTGATTATTCATGGGAGCAGTTAACGGCCGTTGACCAAGCCATCTTTGCCAAACTGGGAGTTTTCCAGGACGGGTTTACTATTGAAGCGGCTGATCAAGTCGCGGGTGCCACCTCGTCGTCATTGACCTTACTAATCGATAAGTCGCTGCTGCAACACCAGCCCACCGGCCGCTACCAATTTCACGAGACCATCCGCCAATACGCTGTTTCTCGCCTGGAAGAAAGTGGCGATGCAGCTGCTCAAGCAGCTTATCATCGTCATGCCGCCTACTTTGTCCAAATGGCCGGTCAGGCTGAAGCAACATTTCATGGCCCAGAGCAATCCGTTTGGCTAACACGTTTGGATGCTGAACAAAACAACTTTCACGCCGGTCTAGAATGGTCACATACAAAAGGTCTAATACATTTTTTTGCCGGGATAAGCGGAAGTTTATGGCAATATTGGTACATTCGTAGCCGCTATCAGGAAGGATTGGAATGGTTAACGATGGCCTTTCCTTTTCTCGATGACATTCCCACACAAATCCAAAGCAAGCTGTTGCGGGGAGCTGGTGTTTTTGCCACGCAGCTTGGCGATTATGAAAAAGCTGTTGATCTATTGAGTCAAAGTTTGGCATTGCAGCGGCAGTTTGGCGGGCCTAAGGAGATAGGTCTGGCGATTAACAGCGTGGCGGTTGTGCTCCAGGCACAAGGAAAACTCTCGGCAGCAATCGACATGTACCATGAGGGACTGACCATT
>QQUD01000382.1 GCA_008501785.1 Chloroflexota bacterium | reverse complement strand
GGGGTGAAAACCGGCCGTTTCCGAACATCTTTAGTAGTCATGAAGATTTAACCCCGCTGTTTTTGCGCAAGAAACTGCCTCTCAAAACTGTACAGCTTGATTCCCAAATAACCCCAAAGCTCTATAAAGACATTTTGCAACACCGTTTATCAACTTTTGCCATTGACGAGGAGCCGCTGGTCAACTTTTCAGATAATGCAATTGCCTTTTTGTATGACACGTTTAAATTGGATTTACGTGAAGCCGAATATTTTTTGTATGAAGTTTGGCAGGGGGTAGAGGTTGTGGGGGAGATTACGGCCGTTTCCCTCCAAAAACATTATCAAAAATATCAAACAATGTAGGAAGGGATAGGCACTTACGCGCCAACATCGACAAAAAGTTGTCGATAGTCACGTTCCTACCAGCTAGAATCAATCTCCCGTTCCGGTGAAAGCACAAAATTAGCAATCTGCTTGGGGTCTTTGCTCCAAGCCACGTCTATCTGCACCTCAATCCCCCAGACAATGCTGACGTAGTGACCCTCGTGGCTCCACGGATCCGCAGGCAGTGGAAATTGGAAATCAAATGAACGAGGCATGCCCGCCTGAAACTCACCTTGAAACAAATCGTCTTCTTGAATGATCTCTCGGAAGCGTGTGCCGCGACCTTCTGTTTGCCATATCAGCCGCGCATAAAGGTGCTGACATTTTACATTTGCATCGGGGAATACGGTAAAGTTTCCATGAATGACCTGATTAGGACGGAATAATGGTACGCCAAAAGAATCTTCACCGCCTTGGATTGAAATATCAATATCTGCTTTAGCCATAGTTCACCTACCGCGCCATTTCTGGCAACACAGTTAATTCATATTCTTCTACAAAATCAGGCAGTTTTGGAATCTTTATCTGAATTTTAGCAATCCATTTTAGCTTGTTGCGCCGCACATCCAGGGAATGCATACCGTCAGCTGGAATTGTCATTTCAAAGGTTTCATGCCAAAAATGCCCGCTGTGATAGTGCCCAGAAGGTTGTTCAAAAGAATCGATTATGTGGTTATGGGTCACTGTGCGCGTGTCGGTCCCTTGTTGATAGGTGGCAACTTCCCGAAATATCAGGTCAACGGTAAATGATTGGACGTTTAAAGATTGGCGCAGCGTGTGTTCATAGGTCATCGTAAATGAGTCGCCAACGTGTAAGGTGGGTAATGAAAATGTGACAATAGGTTTTCCCATGCGGTAGCGGGTAATCAATCCCATTACTGCATACACCAACAACCCAAACCCAATTGCTACAAAAATGCCGCCAAAAATGGCGAAGACCCAACTATCATCTCCAAGCCCAACAAACAAAAAAACTAAGGAAAAAGCGATCCAAAAAATGCTAAAACCAACTAAACAGCCTGGTCTATTGGCGGTTGTTCGTTTTGGTCCATCTGTTGTCATGATCAATCTCCGCAAAGGCCTTTCATAAATGTGACCACATGCTCACCTAAAACAGTTAAATCATATCCACCCTCTTGCACAATGACGGTTGGTAAATCAAACGCGGCAACTTTAGCACCTAAACGAGCCAAAGCGGAAGGTGGCAGTTGAAAGGATGTGTTGCCATTTAATGCCACAATATCAACACCTAGTGAGACAAGCATCACATCAGGTACAAATTGGCGTATTTTAAATAATGCCTCATCGAACGCTTCCATGTAGTGAAACTCATCACATTTGGATGGTAATGGAAAATTGAAGTTGTAGTTTAGCCCAGCGCCAGCTCCAAATTCGTCAGCAAATCCCCAATAGTAGGGGTAAGTACGCAGCGGATCGGCGTGTATGGAACAGAAGAGGACGTCGGAACGGCCGTAAAAAATATCTTGTGTGCCATTGCCATGAAAACAATCAATATCCAATATGGCAACACGCTGCCCTTGCTGTGCCAACCAGTTTGCCGCAATTGCCGCATTATTGAGATAGCAGCATCCGCCGAATTTGTTATGAGAGGCATGGTGTCCTGGTGGGCGGCAAAGTGCAAAGGTATGTCGTTCACCACCAGCTAGAATTAGCGCTGCGGCACTAACGGCCGTTTGCGCACTCCAGTAAGCCGCTTGCCATGTATATTCCAAAATCGGAGAAAATGTATCGAAGCAAACCATCCCCAATTGCCCTTGGATTGCATAGGGTTTATGAGTTGGTGTATTTCGAATTGAAAAGGTGTTGGGAATAATTGGGACAGCGCCACCTTCTTGCTGCATTTGCTGGAATGCATTTTGCATAATTGTGAGCATTTGGTGCTCGTGAATTTCAGCAATTGGCTCAATGCCAAAGTCTCCTGGGTTTGTAATAGGTCCAAATTTGGCAGCCTTAACTGCTTCGTGTATCAGCGTGCCACGCACCGCACTTTCACGATAATGCGCAGTGCCTTGAGGCATTAGGAACCCTTGTAGTTGAACAGGATCGTGCTGGATGTGTTGTGGATCATAAAATGTATGCATTGTTTGTCATACCTACCGACCGGATGGACAATAAAAGTTGAATGATATTAAACCTCGAAAGTAGCTTTTCGCCAATAGTGCTTTGTTCTAAAATCTTCCTGGAAGCTATGAATCCATTCTGAATTCAGCTTTCGGGCGGTTTACTAATAGAGAATTTAAGGCTCTCTAGGATTTCGCGTGGAAGTGCTAATTGTAGGGTCGGATCTTGTACTCGCCCAGTCGAGGGCGACCACAAGGGTGCGCCCCTACAATTGATGTCAACCTCCTGAAATCCTATTGAGCCGAATTTAATGAAAGTTCGGACAATTATCAAGATGCTTAAAAATATTACCAACAATATTTCTCACTCGTAATCGTCATTCGTGATCGTGATCGATAATGAAATCGATTACGATTACGATTACGAAAACGATCACGATCACGAATAGGTAGTCCGGTTTTAAATTGATACTTCTATGAGGAGGCTATTTATGCCACGCATACGAGAATTGGGGATTTATAACGGCCGTTTACCCACCGGCCCCCACAACACAATTACCGACATTCCAGGGGTTGCTGTAGGTCACACCACGTTGATTGCTGGTGAAGGTGCATGGACAGGAAATGGTCCATTTCGTACAGGTGTGACGCTCATTTTGCCGCATGTGGGCAATCTTTATAACGAAAAAGTGACGGCAGCCGTGCATACCATTAACGGGTTTGGCAAAGTTGCCGGTTTTGAACAGGTGCGAGAGCTGGGAACTATCGAAACGCCGATTGCACTCACCGGCACGTTAAACGTGCCGCGTGTCGCAGATGCGCTGATCACGCTTGCCATTGAGCAAAACCCGCAAATTGGCATTGGGTTTGCCGCACAAGGCCGCCCCGGATATGCCAGTGTGAACCCAGTTGTTGGCGAAACCAGTGATGGATTTCTCAGCGATATTCAGGCACGCCCAATTGGTGAACATGAAGTGAGAACAGCTTTTACTAACGCAACCGGGGGTACAGTCGATGAAGGGGCTGTGGGTGCGGGAGCGGGCACAAGCTGTTATGGCTGGAAAGGTGGGATTGGAACGGCCAGCAGGCAGCTGCCTCAATCTCAGGGTGGTTTTTTGGTAGGGGCGCTGGTGCAGAGCAATTTTGGGAAACCCGAGGAGTTAACGATTGCGAGTGTGCCTGTTGGGCAGGTGTTGCAGCCACCGAATTATAGACCACGCCCTGCGGCTGGTTCGATCATGATTGTGTTGGCAACCGATGCGCCGTTGAACAGCCGCCAATTAGGGCGATTGTGCCGACGCGCTGCGTTTGGTTTAGCACGAACGGGCAGTACGTGTCACGGGGGCAGCGGTGATTTTGTGATTGCGTTTAGCACGACGCGGCGGGTGATGGATCGGCCTGATGGTTCAAGTGGGGTGGAAACGGCCGTTTACGACCAAAAAATCATGGACGGATTTGCACTGGCAGTTATCGAGTCTGTCGAAGAAGCCATTTATAATAGTTTGTTGATGGCACACACAGTTGTGGGAAGAGATGGCAACACACGATTTGGTCTGCCTGCTGATGAAGTTGTTGATATTTGCCAAAAATTGAATCAAAAAACTTGACATTCGTCCTTGAAAATACTATACTCCCCCATAGTATATTAACCTGAATTGTAGGGAGCATATTTTACGATGCCAATGTATGATTTTGCCTGCCGTGAGTGCGGGCACCCATTTGAAAAAAAATTACGCATGTCCCAATCTGGTGATCCACAAGAATGTCCAGGCTGTGGCAGTATGAACACACGCCGTCGCATTTCTTCGGCTGTCGCTGTCGGGGGCGGAACACGTTCCATGGCGCAAGCTGTTTCGGCTCCACCGCCGAGCAGCCCCTTCACCTGAGCGAGTGGTTGTTAACCAAACCGTTGGTTTGGAAAATTGGGTAAGAAGCAAGGGGTAAGTTTTGGCTAAAAAACTTGCTGGAGAAATTATGAAAGTTCATTCGCCTGTTGTGAAGGATGATTTGCAGAAGCGGCTGCGCCGAATTGAGGGGCAGGTGCGTGGTGTGCAAAAGATGTTGGATGATGACCGTGATTGTCAGGAGATTATTCAGCAGTTAACGGCCGTTCGCTCCGCCGTTCACAACGCACGCCTGCAATTTTTGCGCGGTTATGCCAAAGAGTGTTTATTGCAAAGCGGTGATTTGTCTGGCGCTGAACAGACTGTGATGGTGGATGATTTAATGAAGCTAATTGCAAAGGTTGAATAATAAAAATGAGTAACATAAAAACAGCCCGTGCCTCATGGACGGGCAAAAATCTTGAATTTGATGCAACGATGGGGTCTGGATACCAGTTCAAAATGAGCAGCAAACCTGGTGCAGAATCAGGCAGCCCAATGGAAATGTTGTTGGCTGGCGTTGTCGGCTGCACAGGCATTGATGTCGTTTCGATTCTGCAAAAAATGCGCCAAAATGTGCATGGCGTTGAGGTTGAAATCAAAGCGAAACGTGCTGAAGATTACCCAATGGTGTACACAGAAGCTGAACTGGTTTATGTTGTTCGGGGTGAAAATATTGACCCACAGTCTGTTGAAAAAGCAATTGAACTGTCTGAGGAAAAGTATTGTTCAGCCAGCATCATGTTTCGTCGTTCAGGCGTAGAAATGAGTACATCCTATCGCATTGAGGAACAAGCAGCAGCTTAAAATCAGAACAATTTTGACGTAGTGTAGAGTTTTTGGACGATGTTAGGAGTGGAGGCTTTAGCCGGGTATTCAACCCGTTCCGGCTAAAGCCTCCACTCCTTTTTTTGTTTGAATTTAGTCGTCGGTTGTAATGAAGTCGGTCATCTCAACTTCGATGATGCCGGGAATGTCTTGCAGCATGAATTGGGCTTGAACAGTGTGGTGACCTGGGGGGAGGATACGGCCGTTTACCTGCACCCTTAGCGTCGTATTCACTGGAAACAGCAGCGGCGCACTGCTAGAAATACCCGAAATGCGACGTTCTACGCCATGCATCGTTACCAGAACAATTTGTGAAGGATTAATCTGGTCCCCATTGATGAAAAGCCGCTTAAAAGCCACTAAAGGACTTGTCTCAATGTTGTTTTGCAGCGTAAAAGCAAACCCATTAGGCTTGGTTCGCAGCGAACCAGGTACATACAAAGATTGCAGCAACGGTTCTGCTAATGCTGCTTTCGGTGGTTCTTTTTCTGCCAAATCAGCATTTCGAGTTGAAACAGGTGCCAGTGCTGGCAAATTGTTCGTTGGCTTGTCTAAATAAAAATAGGCAGCCGCAGCCCAATCATCTTGCCTGTAAAAATTGCACCAATCGCTTGGTTCAATCTTTGAATCATCCCATGCATCATTGTCTTCTAGTAAATTCAGATACTGTTCGCGGCTGCCGCCATCAAAACTGATTGGCTTTAGACGTGCGCCATTGGATTCGATTTTCGAAAGATTTAACTGATTTGTGCTGCCAATTTGTTGAATGGTAACACGGCAATCTTGTTGAAAATAGATGGGGTCAGGGATGTGCAGCCGGTAAAATGAAAACCAGCCTTTGTCGTTATTCGCAATCAGACTGCCTTGATGCCGTTGGTAAAATGTACCTTGTCCCCAACCTGTGCCAATATAATCTTCGGTTCCCGTTCCTACACAGGTTGGATGTTCCTGGTCGCCATCTAAGAAAAGTTTGACTTCGCCTTCGCCCCACCAACTGCCTGCATAAACCGGGTCGGTGATCACGGAGATGCTGGTGCCGAGAAAACGGCCGTTTCCATGCACCCTTGGCAAAATCTCAAAATCTTGGCCCAGGGTCGTTGGATTTTCGCGCCGCCAATGGGCGTGAAAGTAGAGCACATCCTCTGTGTGTTGGTCAGTTAAGGTGTAATTGACATCATAAAACAAATATGGAATGGCTTCGTCTGACTCGTTTGTTAATGTGATGCGGGCGGCTGTGCGAAATGGCATGGGCATGGTGGTGATGAAAGATTGCCCTTCAGGGCTGGCAAACAGCTCGTTCTCAAACGGAACCAGTCCTAAACCCGCGCAAAAGAAATCACCGAGGGGGACGGAAACGGCCGTTTTCGATTCACCATCCCAATACATATCAAGTCTGAAAGCACGTAGTTCCGTTGGCAGTCGCTCTCTCAGCGTCAACCAGATGCGATGAACCGTTCCACACCCCTGCACATCCAAAAGCACCTTTGTTTCACCAGGTGCCACACTGTCAAAGGCATGTCCCTTTGCCCCCTGATTTTCTTTTCCTCCAGCACCCTTTACCCCACCAGGATTTTCAAAACTGGCCCATCGTGTTTCAATGTTTAGAGTCTTACGAAAAATATCCTGCATGCCTTCTCCTACAAAAGTAGCATTTCAGCACTTCAGCGTTTCAGCTTGTCAGCTCCCAGGCTGACTAGCTGAAATGCTGACCAGCTTTTTAGCTATCATCCATATCAATTGCCCGCTGCGTTACTCGATAAATTTCATCCAATGATGCACCCCGCGCCTTTTCAATGCGCTCATATCGTTTTTGAAATTGGCTCAAGGCAAAATCTGTAAAGTCCGATTCTACCAGACCAAACGGCATTTGCGCATAACTGGTAAACGTGTCGCCAATCACACCCAAGGCAGCAGGCAGCAACTCGTTCATCGTTTCATCAACCAACTCCCATAACGCATCATCAGCCGCCACCAGCCGAGAAATGAGAAAAATGCCATACGCAATATGCCGCGATTCATCTTGCTTCAATAATTGAATCCCCCGCCGCACCCCTGGCATCAATTGGTTGCGGTCTAGCACTTGAAAATAAGCGTGGTAGCCGGTTTCTGCCAGTACGCCTTCCACAATCATGTTATAGGTGACTGATGCGCGAATCTGCGCAGCCGGTGAGCGGTCAGTTAACAATGTTTGCAGAGCGGTTGGCAATGCTTTATAAAAAATCGTGTGGTAATTTTCGGTATGGTAATGGCTCAAATCAGCCGTGACCAACGCAATTTCGCTGATAAACCGGTTGAAAAAGTCTGTATGTTTGGCTTCTTCAAACAAGAAGGTGGTCAAAAACATCTCTTCTTCCAGGCGACCTTCTTGGGCAATGGTCATGATCAATGGCAGCAAGTCGAGCGTAACTGCTTCTTCACCGGCCTGAAACATGGCAGTTAATCGGAGTAAAACATCCTTTTCCAATTCGTTGAAGCCTTGCCAATCAGCTTTGTCCTGTGATAAGTCAATGTCTGTTGGATTCCAGATGCCATATTTTTTTGCTTTCTCATACAGTCGCATGGGTGGAATGTTTCGTTGCAAGCCTCTTTGGGTTGTAATCATTGAATCACGTAACATGGGATACCTCATAATGATGGGAATATAAAAATAAAATGTGGCTGAATCAACCAATGAATGCAACCACATGGTATGATGCATATGGCTACTCTTTTCATCAACAGAGTATATCAAAATCCCAAACAATGGAGGTTATCTTATGAATATTTTGCAGCAAGGCACCCATTTGGACCATCTTCTTCGCCAAACGCGGATGCATCATGTGCAGTTAAGCTCAATGGCAGATGTGAAGGCAAATATGATGTTGACTTTAGCATCCCTGGTCATCACTTTTTGCATTCGCTATTTGACAGACCCAATTTTGCGATGGCCTGTGTTTACGTTGATTGGTTTTTGCCTGGTAACGATATTTGCCGCCGCTTATGCGGTCATGCCAAAAGGGCCGAATCAGGTACGCCCAGATTTAAAAAACCCGAATTGTGACATTCTATTTTTTGGGAATTTTATTCATCTCGCCTTTGATGAATATGCAGAGGTGATGGAACAGGTCATGTCAGACCCTAATCGGGTTTATGAGGCACAGGTACGAGAGATTTATGAATTAGGTGTGTTTTTAGCAACGAAAAAGTATCGATTTATTCGAATTGCTTATATTGCGTTTATTACGGGCTTGGTGGTGAGTGGGTTTGTTTTTCTGGTTGTTGAGGTTGTGAATACGGCCGTTTAACCCATCCTAAATCCACTATTCTCATTAATCAATCGATCATTCAGCCTCCTTTCACCTTGCGTTCCAACAAAGGTAAGCTACAATCTCGCAGTTTGCTTAATCAAACAAAAGTTTGCTAATCAAACCAATAGTTTGATAAACGAACTATCAGTATTTGAATGCACATTAAGTAATTGGCAAAGAGTTTTCAGAGAAAGAACTAAACGCAAATGACACAGATTGCTGCACAGATGACACAGATTTAAAAGAAATCTAAAAAATTCTCAAAATCTGCGTTTAAATCTTCAAAATTTGCGATTGATATTTTTGGAAACTTTTTTCATTTTACTAAGCTGGGAGAAGATGATGAGGAAACCGTTCTTTTTACTAATAATTAGCATACTGCTTGTTTCTTTGGCCGCATGTCAACAAGAGACCCCTTTACCAACACAAGCAGCCATTGCTGAGATTGATCAGACTGTAGAAGCGGCCGTTGCCGCAACAATTCAAGCAAATTCAGGTGGTGGCGAATCAAGTGAAGCTTTACCCCCTTCCACCTGGACCCCACTTCCGGTGGTGAATGAGAACACACCAGAACCTGTTTCAACTGAACCAGCTCCATCAACTAGCACACCTTTGCCAACGGTGACGGTTGTTGCTACAGAAACACCATTTATTCCCACGCACACACCAGAACCAACCAATACGCCGGTTCCACCAGCGACCAACACACCGGTTCCGCAGCCAGCACAACCCCAACCCTCATCACCCCCAGCACAGCCAACGATTCCCGCGCAACCCGTTTATGGGGGCAATGTTTTAGTCAATGGCTCCTTTGAAGATGGTTGGTATCATCAAAATGGCATCCCAGAACTGCAACTGCCAAATGGGTGGACTTATGAATATGATGAAGGTCCAACTGGATATGGGGACGAGCCATGGGATAAATGGGTGCGCCCTGAAACGCGCGTGTTGCCAGATTATCAACTGCCTGAAAATGAACGTGCGTTGTTTGTGCGCGAAGGCACTTATACGATCAAAATGTTTAAAGGTAGTGGTGCAATTAGTTTCCGCCTTTATCAAGATATTGCTTTACAACCTGGAACCTATACTTTCCAGATAAACATGTACCCGGACCTTGTAGAAAGCTATAAAAAAGGAAAAAAGGTGTTGGCCAGTGATCCTGCTTCAGGTGAAATTCGGTTTATTGCCCCGGATGGTGGTACAGGCTGGATTTTCCCAGCTTTTGGCACCTGGAACACGATAGAGCATACATTTTCAATCACTGAAGCCCAAACGGTACGGATTGGTGTGGGCGTGCGGGGTCGGTATGCATTGAATAACAATGGCTGGTTCTTAGACAATTGGTCACTGAAGCAAATTGAAAATTAGAATTTAGTCAGGTTTTCTGAAGATTGGACCAATTTACACGAATCTAAAGGTTTGTTGCCAAAGAAAATTGGTTCAATCTTGGTTAAACAACTGCTTTTTGCAACTTAAAAAACGTGATTCCGTAAAGGTTTTTGTATAATTAAAATGAAAATTAATATCCGATATACCGGAAGGAGTTGCATCTAATGAGTGAAGAGACCCCCAGTGTAGAAGAACTGAAAGAACGGCTAAAAGTTGAAATCCCTGTTGAAGAAGAACCGACCAAGGCCGATGTTGGACATGATGTTGTTGAAGAGTTTAAAAACCTAGGTCGTCAATTTGCAGAGACTTTGCAAACAGCCTGGAACAGTGAAGAACGCGTCCGCATTGAAACTGAAATTCGTGAAGGCATGCAATCTTTTGCGAAAGAAGTGGATCGCGTTTTCCAAGAAGCTAAAGATAGCCCTGCCGCTGATCGTGTTCGTACCGAAGCTGCTGGCGCAAAAAACAAGTTTGATTCCAGTGACATTGGCGAGCGAACCCGTAAAGGGATTGTGCAAGGCTTGCATTGGCTGAGTGAAGAGCTTGGCGGGCTGGCTACAAAATTCACGCCACCCGAAAAGCCGGTTGAAGAAGTAGAAGTTGAAGAATAATTGTTATGATTTAGGTGCGACGCACGTTGTACAGATTACCTATGCAATCTGTTAGTGAATAAGTGCGTCGCACCTTTTTTTATTTTAGCTGTGGCAAAACAGACTTAGCAAATGCTTCAAGTCCATTGAGATCATCGAGATCGATCCATTGCAGCATGATGCGCTGTACGCCGACCTCATTGAGTTTCCCTAACTGTTCTACAATTTGATCTCCTGTTCCAACAGCAACACCGCGCGCTTTTACTTTGTCGAATGTTGTGTCGCGGTCGTTGAGTTTGGTTTGTACGGTGGCGTCATCTTTGCCAAAGAGTAAGCCGGTCATCATGGAACGACGTACATCTGTGGGAGAACGGCCGTTTCCCCCCAACAATCTATCCAACGCCGCATTGCGCTCAGCAAACGTCTCTGGTGGAAGATACACTGCATTCCACTCCGTTGCGTATTTGGCGACGAGTGGTAAGGTGCGTTTGGGTCCATTACCGCCGATGAGAATGGGCGGCCCGCCAGCACGCTGCGGTCGTGGCAGCAGCACAGCCTCATGAATTTGATAGTAAGTGCCATCAAAATCAAATGGTGCATCATGTTGCAACATGTTCGAGATAATTTCTAGCCCTTCTTCAAACCGGGCAAACCGGGCAGGTACGTCGAGCAAATCCCAACTATAATTGTGATGTTCCCGTTCTTGCCAACCTGCACCGAGGCCGAGAGATAAACGGCCGTTTGACAAATCATCCACCGCTGCCGCCATTCGCGCCGTCATCGTAGGCTGTCGAAACGAAACCGGCGACACCATTGGACCAAACTCAATGCGTTTCGTGTGGCTTGCCAACCACGTGAGCGACACCCATAGCTCTAAAGATTCAATATCAGGTGGATTGGCATTGGTGTAATGATCCGACCGATACAGCCCCACAAACCCCAAATCTTCAACGGCCTCGGCAATTCGCTGCCAACGTGGCCACGTCAATCCGTTCTGACCTTCAATCATGATGGCTACTTCAATCACAAGTTCCTCCAGAAAGCTAGTCAGCATTTCAGCTAATCAGCTAGTCAGCCAGGAGCTGAAATGCTGAAATGCTGAAATGCTAATAAACCCAAAACGCCCACCTAACAAGTTAGATGAGCGTTTAATTATTTCACAAAGTGTGTGCTTTAGGCAGTTTCTTTGTTAATGTGCGGCAAAATCTGAGCCACAATGCGGTCTTTCGGGAGTGCGCCAGTGATGCGTTCGACAACTTCACCACCTTTGAACAGCATCAGTGTTGGAATCCCAACGATGCCATAGCGTCCCGGAACGGCCGGATTTTCGTCAACATCAACTTTACCAACTTTCAATGTTTCATCATATTCAGCCGCAATTGCTTTAACGGATGGTGCAATCATGCGACAGGGTCCACACCAATCTGCCCAAAAGTCTACCAATACGGGTTTGTCTGAATCTAAAACCTCTGCTTGAAAGGTATCATCTGTAATTTCTAATGGAGTTGCCATTTAATATGCTCCTTGCAGTCTATACGCAGTTTTTATCGTCTAACAATAGACGTGGTTGCGATAATTTTTCTTACCGAAAAAGTTTAACTTATCTACTCATCCTGTCAAGCTTGTGTGACATGTGTCGCTTAATGTTTAGGTAACGTTTATGGTTGATGTAGAAAATATGCTTTGCATAGTTAAAAACCAGGGCTAGAATTCGATATAACAACACAAATCAAATTTCTCGGCAGCTATGAACCAGCGGTACAAGCAATCGTTTCTAATCAGCTTCCGGGAAG
>QQUD01001087.1 GCA_008501785.1 Chloroflexota bacterium | reverse complement strand
GACGGGGGGGATGTTGGGTGGTGGTGGGGGAGTGGGGGTGGGGGTTGGGGTGGAAACGGCCGTTGCCGTTGCTGTTGGAATCTCAGAAACCACGTCACTTAAGGCTGTTGGGGGCACAATTGATGCAATCGGAACCGGCAACACTTCTTCACTATTTCGACAAGCCGCCAACACAAACAAGACAACCCACAATAAACACAACTTTTCTTTCATCAAATAATCTCCAATATTATTCGTAGGTCAAGACGCTGTCTTGACCTACGAGTTTTCATGCAAAGGCTGCCTGCCACGTTCATGCCCCCCTCCTATCATATCAATTGATTGATAACTTGCAGCGATATTCTTGATCTGCATTGATCGTTTGTCAAGCCTGTATGTAGAACTGCTTACCATATTCCAAGCATCAAAACCCTGTTAATAAGCTTGTAACAAACTGGCAAGAAATGATTAATCTCGCTGCAATTTAACCGCAATAATTCCCACGTATTCTACTTCTCATGTGACCTTTATTCTCTACAAGATTCAGATTACTTAGCTGTGCAATCGCCATGAACGATTGCCAGCCAAATTCATATGGAGGAAAACTTATGAATCGCAAAAATTTTGTACGCATATCACTTTTTTCAATTGTATTACTTGGTTTGGTTCTGTTTGTGGGCGCAGGAACCGCTGGTGCATCAAACAAATTTCAAACAACAGTTGTCACCCTTACTTTTGATAATTTAGAAGATTTGGGTGCTGATTTTGTTTACGAAGGGTGGGCAATTATCGATGGCGCTCCCGTCAGCACCGGCACATTTACTGTTGATGCAAAAGGTAAACTCAGCCAGCGCAACTTTACTGTAGCGGCGCGGCCCAAAAAGATAGATGCCATTGTTGTCACAATTGAACCGTATCCAGACCCAGACCCAGCCCCAAGTGCCACACACATTTTGGCTGGCGATGTCAATAAGCGACGAGCCGCGTTAACAGCCGGACATCCAGCTGCCTTAGGCAACGATTTTCAATCAGCAGCCGGCAGCTACATTCTCGCCGTTCCTTCTAGCAGCAGCACCCCTTACACAAACGGAATCTGGTGGCTTGATCCGGCAGCAGGTCCTGGCCCAGGACTAGAATTGCCCGTACTGCCCGCTGGTTGGGTGTATGAGGGTTGGATCGTTGGTGGCAATGGTCCTGTTTCCACAGGCACATTTACTGACGTTGCTGCTGCTGACAGCGATGCAGGTGGCCCGTATGCTGGTCTTGATGGCACCCCGCCATTCCCCGGCCAAGATTTTGTTAATCCCCCAACAAATTTAGTTGATTATGCAGCCGTGATTTCTATTGAGCCTTATCCAGACAACAGTGCAGCACCTTTCACCTTTAAGCCATTGGTTAATACGATTGAAGACCCTGGTGCGCCTGGTGTTTCTCAATCAATGAGCAATAACGCGGACGGATTCCCGACAGGGTATGCACGACTGACACGTGGCGCACGTTATCAAGTAACTTTAGAAAACCTGACCTATGGACAGCCATTCTCTCCACCGGTGGCCATTACGCACCGACGCTCATCGCAGATGTTTGTCCCGAATAACAGAAATGCGCTTGCTGCCATTGAAGCGATTGCCGAAGATGGCAACCAAAGTTTGGCAGTCGAATTCTTCAATCGCAAACGGTTTGTGACAGACGTTGTCGATGTTGGGATGCCGTTAACGCCGCATGGCACAACCGTTGGCAACTTCTCAGATACCGTCACGTTTGAAATTGTAGCCAGACCGGGTGACCGATTGTCATTGGCGGGTATGTTGATTTGTACAAATGATGGGTTGGTTATTGCCAGTGATGCTCACCTACCACGTTATGGCTCGGTCAGCTACGGTTTAGAAGGGTTTGATGCAGGCACGGAAGACAACACAGAGTTGAGCAGCCACATCGTAGATGCTTGCAGCGCACTGGGTCCAGTTGTTTTGCAGGGCGACCCAAATGGCAATGAAAATGATGCTGTAGATACAAATCCGGCACAAGGTATTTTATGGCATCCCGGCATTCAGGGTCATGGCGATTTGCAAGATGTTCACGATTGGGATGGCGATGTTGCCACCCTGACGATTGAACGCATTGACTAATAAATGAGTGCGGTTGAAAAAGGCCCAGGGATGGAAAAATCTCTGGGCCTTTTTGGTTCAGCTATTCGCCCATTGACAGCCAAACAACTATTGTTATAATTACCAAGCCTTAAGCTAAAGGCCAGCCCAGGTGGCGGAATTGGCATACGCAGCAGGTTGAGGGCCTGTGCTCTTACGGGCGTGGAGGTTCGAGTCCTCTCCTGGGCATACCGTCAGAACAAGATGTTCTGACGGTTTTTTTTGCCAGGGAATTTGGTAGGGACGGGTCTTGTGCCTGCCCAGTCGAGGGCGACCACAAGGGTACACCCCTACTATTTGAGTGTGAGACTGACCGGGCAGTGATCTGAGCCAAGTACATCGGGGTGAATAGCGGCATCTGCGATACGTGGTTTCAAATCAGGGCTTGTGAAAAAGTAGTCAAGCCGCCAGCCCACATTACGCGATCTGGCCCCACCGATGTATGACCACCAACTATATGCACCTGTACGCTCTGGGTATAGCCAGCGGAATGTATCGACATACCCTTGATCAACTATTTCATCAATCCAGGCCCGTTCTTCCGCTAGAAAGCCCGTTGAGTTTTTGTTTTGTCGAGGCCGTGCTAAATCAATTTCTTGATGTGATGTGTTTACGTCGCCACAAAAGATGACTGATTTACCAGTTTTTTGTAGATTGTTGCAGTAGGTCAAGAAATCGGCTTTGTACTGCATTTTATATGGCACGCGATGATGATCTCGGCTGCCGTTGGGAAAGTAAGCTGTGATAAACACAAAATCATCATATTCAGCCACGATGGTGCGCCCTTCCCGATCAAATTCATGAATACCCAACCCAATCGTTACCTGTTTCGGCTCTTGTTTGGTGTAGAGGGCAACACCACTGTATCCTTTCTTTTCGGCATAGGCCCAATAAGAATGATAGCCGGGTGGATTACGTAACGCATCATCTAGCTGGTCTGGATGGCATTTTGTTTCTTGAATACCGAGAATATCTGGGCTAGCTTGTTCTAGCCAGGAGAGGAACCCTTTGCGATGTGCAGCACGAATTCCATTTACATTCCAAGAGGTAAGTATTTGCATGATTGGATTATAGGATGTGGCACTGAACGCGGGCAAATGTGCGATTGATTAACCTTCAACCGAAATGTGGCCGTTTTCCTTGACGCGTTCTGTAAAATGTTCTACACCTCGACGCTGGGCATTTTTTTGTAAGGAACGCAAAAAATTGTAATTTCGGACCGGTTCATTTGGAACTGGTCGGGATAGCGAATCAATTGTGAGCACAACATCATTGTTTTGTTGCCATGTAACCATTGCGGTCCATTCACCTTGTTCGACATGTTTATCGACCGTTGCATAAGTAATGCCATAACGACGAGGTTCATTAACGACTTTGGTAATCTCTGTCATGGCAATCGCATCTAGAATTGGATGTCCTCTAAATTGAAAAACATGAACACGATGGACGATACGATCTCCAACTTCGATCTGACGACGATAAACATTGTGATCACCCACGACGGCTATACTATCTTTAGGGTAGAATTCGTATTGTTGTAATAAAGCAACGGCCGTTTTATATAATTTTCCTTCGGGATCGTGGCCGATTCGATGTTCAAAATGATCGCTATACCAATTTCCGTCCGTTTTCTGCCCAGGGACATAGTTTAACTGCATATCATTCCACATATCTAAATATTTTACGTCGCAGCACCCGTCATCAAACCAATTTAATGTTGCGGTGGTGATAAATTTCATAAGAACTCTCAAATCCAATATATTTTAGGTATCATTACAAACAAGTATCTTTAAAAAATGTGGCTAACTTGGCAACCTAGGGTCTATTTTAACCAGAAACAGTACTATTTTTCAATGGGCAATTTCAAAAAGGGGCAAAGACTATGCTAAAACAACTCATTTACGGCCGTTCTCTCGCCGAACAATTAGACAAACTGGTGCTGTATGGCATGAATCGGCAAGTGCCGGTTTCGTTAGAAACAAGCTATCAGGCAGCACCAATGCTAGACACGGTGTTGGCAGAGACGCAGGTGAATCGGCAAGAAACGGCCGTTTACGCCCTCACAGCCCCTGGCGAACACACCATCTGGCTTGATTCCCCGCTTGGCCCTTTACGCTGCCGGGTACGCGTCCGGCTGGCAGCAGACCCCACAGCTCCTCTGTTGATTTATCATCCCGGCTTTAATGAACTACCCTACACCAGTTCCTGGAGCCGCATTTTTTCCAGCAACTTAATGCTCCCTTTTCACACCATTTGTATTCAGGCCCCTTATCATGAAAGATGGGGCGACCCGCTCACCAAAGGCTTCGCGTCTGTCGCCAGCATTTTTCAAATCTTTGCAGGTTCGCTGCGTATCATGCAGGTGATGCAAGATTTGTTTGAGAAGGAAGGTGCAGTACATACAGTATTAGCAGGCATTAGCTGGGGTGGCATTACTTCTGTGCTGCATGAAGGCATGTTCCAGCGCAATCAGGCAGTGATCACAATGCTGTCTTCTCCCCGGTTGTCGTTGGCGATGCAGGGAATTGCAGCGATGTTTGCCCGGGAAGCGGCCATTCCCTGGGAGGAGATGCAGCCGCTGCTTGATTTCACGCCATTTTACGAAAAATGTGCGCCGGACAAGCTGTTTCCGTTGATGGGAGAATATGATTTGTTTTTCCCACTAGATGAACATGAGACGGTGTTTGGAGAACGGCCGTTAACCAAAGTCAACGGTGGCCACATCACCACCATGTGGCAAGCCTCCATTTTGCGGGACCACATCATGCATGTGATGCGGCAGCACTGAGATTAGGCGTCTCTCTAATGACCCGCTTATTTTAAACTCAGGTTTGATTTAAGAAACAAAACTAAAATCCTAACCATTGAAGTCGCCAAAAGAAGCAATCAGCCCCGATTTACCCTCCTGGTCGGGGCTGTATGCTTTTTAGGGTAAGTGAGCCAAAACTCCCCTGAACTTGAAGAAAATTAATACAAAGGAACAAAGATACAAAGGGACAAAGAAGACAACTAGAAAATTTCTTTGCGTTTTTGCGACTTAGCGTGAAGCTTCTTGTTTTATTTGATGTAGATGCGCGGGACGCGGGTGTTGATGTTGGTGAGGACTTCATAGGGGATGGTGTTGGCCCAGGCGGCGATGTCTTCAACAGTGATGGCTGTGTCGTTTGATTTGCCGATCAGGATCACTTCGTCGTTGTTGTAGGCGGTTTCCCATTCAATATTGACCATCATCTGATCCATGCAAATGCGTCCGACCACAGGATACCGTTTGCCGCGAATAATCACTTCAGCACTGTCAGACATGCTGCGAAAATAGCCATCGCCATATCCCACTGGAATCGTGACAACGCGCACCATGTGGTCAGTTACCCAGGCAGACCCATAGCTGACGGGATGTCCAGGTTTCACCACTTTGAAGTAGACAACACGAGATTTCCAGGTGAGCGCAGGCTGCACGGGCACAGTTTTTGCGACTTCATCGGATGGATAGACGCCATACATTAAAATACCAGCTCGTACCATATCGTAATGGCTCTTTGGCATTTGCAAAATACCACCCGAATTTGCCATGTGCCGCAGTGGTGGATGTGGCAAGCCACGCTGTGTGTAAAAATCGAGAACCTGATTGAATCGCTCAATTTGCAGGCGTGCATGGGTTAAATCGGCCGTGTCGGCGTTAGCAAGGTGTGAGTAAATGCCTTCAACCTGACAATGCCCACAGGTCAATGCGGTTTCGAGCAGTGATTCGGCGTTGTAGTAGTGAACGCCAATTCGCTCCATGCCTGTGTCGATTTTTAAGTGTACTTTGGCACGAACGCCCATTTCACGAGCCGCGTCGTTAATTTGGTGCATTTTTTCGGTGGAAGAGGCTGTCAAAGTCAGATCATGCTGCAAAAAGAGCGGCACTTGATTACCGATGATGCCCCCCAACACGAGAATGGGCACTTTGATGCCCGCTTCTCGCAGCAAAATGCCTTCTTCTAAATAAGCAACACCCAAGTAGGGCGCACCCAGCGAGACGACGTGCCGCGCCACTTCAACAAGGCCATGCCCGTAGGCGTTGGCTTTGAGGATAGGCATAATAGTGGCGGGGGAAACGGCCGTTTCAATCGCCCGATAATTCTCCGTCAGCCGGGTTAAATTCACCTCGACTTGTGTGGGACGCAGCACACCATTGCTGCTGACTGTTGGTTGGTTCATCGGTACCATGTGCGCCATTGTAGCGTAATTCAGTGGATAGTGATAAGTGGGTAGTGGTTTGTCTAATCACTTATCACTTCTCACTCATCACTATCCACTCAGCATCACAGAAAGCGACACAAATGTATACCCTTGAGCGTACATTTCGGTGATGAAGCGATCAACGGCCGTTACCACACCCCCATGCGACGTATGCAGCAGCAAAATTGCGCCCGGATATGCATCCTGCACCAGCGCATTGCAAATCGAAGTTCCGTCAGCGCCGGGAGCGGTGTCAGCGCCGCCGCTGCTCCACATGACAGTTGTCCAACCGGCTTCATAGCTTGCCTGCACGGTTTCATCGGAATACCCACCGTAGGGCGGTCGCATCCAGGGTTTTGTCGATTGACCGGTGAGGGACATCACAATTGTTTCGGTTTGCTGTAACTCTGCCTGAATTTGTGCGGATGACAGTTTGCGAAAATGGGTGTGTGAATAGCTGTGATTGCCGAACTCATGACCACGTGCGGCTGCTTCTGTTACCCAATGGCCGTTAGCTTCTGCCCAACTGCCCATGATGAAAAATGTTGTTTTGACGCTGTGTTTATCTAGCACGTCGAGCAGCGCACCCAAAATCTGTCCATTCCCTTCAACATCAAAACTCAAATGGATGAAGTTGGCAGCCCCGCTGCCTCGATGGATCACATCTGCGCTGGCAGGTGGGCGCGACCAGGGGCCAGCGGAAATTGCTGCATGTGGACTCGTCGAGGCGGCTGGACGGCAGGCACTTGCCGGTGTCGGTGATGGTATTGCGGTAGGCGTTTGGGTGGGAACGGCCGTTTTCGTTGCCGTCGGTGAGGGGGTGATGGTGGGAACGGCCGTTATTGTTGGCGGTATCCTCGTGGGTTTGATGGTTGCCGTGGCCGGTGGCGTTGGGGTTGGGGTTGACGACGCGGTGGCGGTGGCTGATGGGGTGATGGTGGCTGTACCTGCATCAGCTAACATGGGTTGTGCGCAACCGGTGAGCAAGAAAATGGCAAGGAGTATGAGGGCAAGGTGCTGTTTTGTCATTGTTGATTCCTAGGTTGATGGCTCCCAAAATGAATTTTGGGCCTGCCAGAATCAAACATGTTTATGAACGTTAAGAAAATAAAACGGTAATAGGGAACTTGTCATTCCCGCGCAGGCGGGAATCCATGACGTAGTCGAGTAGATTCCCGCCTGCGCGGGAATGACAGGGCCACATTTTGTAGTTTTCTATTACCTGATTATTTATTTAACTTCCATAAACATGTTTTCGGGCTTAG
Source organism: Chloroflexota bacterium (assembly GCA_008501785.1). The sequence continues at coordinate 4,643 of QQUD01001087.1, read as the reverse complement.
ACATCGAATTCATTCGATGGCAATTTGCGGCTTACATCGGCATTTGCAAAACGTTTGGAGAGGCAATATGGGCAAATTTCTCATGCCACAAGGCAAGCTGCACAGCAGTTTGTGCCGCCTGCGGCATATGCCCACCACCAGGCTCGGTGAAATAAACCGGTGGGACGCGACCAACGTAAATCAACTCATCGGGATTATGAAAACGAGCCAACGGAATAGGCCCTTGCCCCTGCGGAATGCCAACCACAAATTTGATGTTTGTTTTGCGGCACGCGTTGGCAATGCCTGCATGGATGGATGGCTGCGGCAGCTTGTAAGCATAGCCACTGCCGTATGGCAAAATCAGCGATTCAACTTTGTACTTAATACCGCGCTCACGCAGCTTGCCTTCTATCAACTGCGCCGACTGCACAATTTCTGCATCATAATCTGCAACAGTAAAGTCGGAGCGCGGTCCAGAATCGCGGGCGTTGAAGTTAGAGTGGTAAGTAGTGTGAGATGCCAGCTCAAACCCTGCTTCGACCCAGGCTTGCATCATGTCCCATCGCGATTCGTCCTGCTCACGCACCGGCTTGTCGCCGATGACTGGTTGGGTGATGACGCCGTAAACGGCCGTTCCCCCCACTGCCTTAATCCATTCCTTCATCTGCACAAACGTTTTGAAACTATGGCACCCCGATTTCGCCAAAGAAATATCGTCAATGCTGAGAATTACCGGGTTTGAAACAGGGCTGTTTTGCAACAAACCTCGATGCCATGCCTGATAGGTCGTCAGCGTAAAATCATTTTGGTTCAAATATTCCAATAACTGCGGCAAAAAATCAGAGTTCCCATCTGCACTGTGCAACATAAGCGATGGCGGCACATTTACCAAGGCTTGCCTGACTGAAGAGAAAAGATTCCCCGCCCCCAGAGGTAAAATGGAATAGCTCCCGAATGCGCCCAACATCTTTAAAAAATCTCTGCGGTTTACTTTTGTTTTCTGTGCCATGTTCAACCTCCTGAAAAGCTGTGTTGGTGAATTGGCACACATCCTAAAATTTGGGGGCGCTTGTAAATTCCGACCTTCTACCGCATACTTTCGGTAGAAGTCGGTAGAAATTCAGTAGTGAATGGATTCGCCATCAGCTAAAATAAGGCGAATGAAAAAACAGAGTTGTTCCTGAATAAAAGAATTAAGAATTTTGGACGCAGATTTCACGGATAAACGCAGATAAAAGAAAAATCAGCGTCATCTGCGTTAATCTGCGTCCCATTTCTTATTTGGGAACAACTCTAATGATTTGGGGAGGCTGTTTTGGGTCAGCAGCAAAAAGACAATTGGGTTGAATTGGTAAAACAGGCGCTAAAATCCTGGCATCAATCTGTTGTGCTGGGGCAAAATCGGCTGGCACACCTCAACATTGTGGCCAAACAGCAGCAAGAAAAGGGATATGCTGCGGATTCATTGGGAGCGGCTCAGGCGCTGCGCGATTTACTCCGTAAAGGCATTCTGGCATTAGGCATTCCCAATCAACCCACACCCGAAGGTGAATCTGATCCGGCATGGATGGACCCTAGTTGGCGTGCTTACAGCATTTTGACGTTGCGGTTTCTGCGGGGGTTTTCTCGGACCGAAATTCAGCACCGCATTGGCATGGCTGAAGGTGGTCAATATTACGAAGCCCAGCGCAAAGCGATTGTGATGCTGGCAGCCCTTTTACGCGAATGGGAAGGTGATCCAGAGGATGAAACGCCCCCGATTACACTTGAATACCCCAGCGGCGCAGTCAAACTCTCGGAGCCGTATTACATTGAACGGCAAAGTGATCACGACTTGAGCTATGAAATTGTGCATCCAGGGCGCACGATTACGATGACGGGACCACGTCAGGTTGGTAAAACGTCTCTACTGATTCGAGCTGTTCATGCCGCCAAAAAAGCGCATGATGCACAAGTGGTTTACCTGGACTTGCAAACCGTGAGCCGAGACGCTTTGGCTGACCAGTCTCGGTTTTTTCAAGAGCTGGCTTATTTGATTGCGGATGAACTCAATTTGGAACTGGATGTAGTGGATAAGGCTTGGGCTAGCCGATTGGCTCCGGGGCGCAAGTTGACAAAGTTAATGGAGCGGGTGGTGTTGGCAGGGAATGAACGGCCGTTAATCCTCGCCCTAGACGAAGTAGATCGCCTTCTGCTCACCAGCTACCATGCCGACTTCTTTGGTCTGCTGCGCTCCTGGCACAACATGCGCTCGCGCAGTCTGCGTTGGGAGCAGTTTAGCCTGCTGATGGCAATTTCAACAGAGCCATACCTGCTGATTGACGACATGCAGCAGTCACCATTCAACGTCGGTTTAATGCTCTATCTAGATGATTTTAGTGAAGAACAGGTGGCGGAGTTAAACGGCCGTTACCAATCACCCATCCCCCACTCCCAAATCCCCACCCTGCACCAACTGCTCAACGGCCATCCCTACCTGACTCGCGTTGCTTTTTACACGATGGTGAAAGATGGGTTGACGATGGATGCGCTGCTGAAAACGGCCGATACCGACACCAGCCCCTTCGCTCCCCACCTGCGCTACCAACGGCAAATGATTGCCACCGCGCCAGAACTGCGCGCAGCGATGCAGCAGGTTTTGCACGACAATCAATGCAGCGATGAGATGAGCCGTTACCGGTTGCTAAAAGCGGGGTTGATTCGGCAGCGGGGAACGGCCGTTACCTGCCGCTGCGACCTCTACCGGGACTATTTCGCGCAAACATTATGAAAAACCACACACACCACCCGCGAGATTTCTTTGTTGCTGGCGGCACGCTTCGTTACGATGCGCCATCCTACGTCGTGCGTCCAGCAGATGACGAACTGCACCACATGGTGCAAGCTGGCACACTTTGTTATGTGCTCACGACCCGACAAATGGGTAAATCGAGCCTGATGAACCGGCTGGGACGGCAGTTGCAAACTGAGCAAATTGCCACAGCCCTAATCGACCTGACCACCATTGGCACAGCCAGTTTAGAAGAATGGTATTTGAGCTTGCTCGACGATCTGCAAATTCAGCTTTCTCTAGCAACAGATGCCGAAGATTGGTGGGAATCTGAATTGGCTCTTTCGCCAGTCAAACGCTTCACAAAATTTTTCCGCGATGTCATTTTGGCTGAAACTGATGGTCAGATTGCCATTTTTATTGATGAAGTAGACAGCGCCCTCAATCTTGACTTCTCAGACGATTTTTTTGCAGCTATCCGCGCCATTTACAACCAAACGCTGACTAGTGATGATGCCGGTCGCCTGTCGTTCGTGCTGTTGGGCGTGGCCACACCCAATGAACTGATCAAAAGCCAGCACCGCACGCCATTTAACGTCGGTGAACGCATTGAACTGGAGGAGCTAGACCTGGCAGATGCGCAACAAGTGTTTTCGCAAGGGCTGCCAGCACAAGAGCCGCCAATTGTGCATCGTGTGCATCATTGGACCAGTGGACATCCTTATTTAACGCAGCGCGTTTGTCAAACCATCGCCCGTGACAGTCGCCCACAGTGGTCAACCCAAGCGGTTGATGATTTGGTGGCACAGATTTTTTTCACGGAACGGGCGCTGGTGGAAGAGAGCAATTTGCAGTTTGTAAACGGCCGTATTCTCGCCAGCCCCCACAAAACACAACTGCTCAAGCTCTACCAAACGATCCACAAACAAAAAAAGCCAGTCCCAAACGATGAACATGATCCCATTCAAGCAGAACTCAAGCTTTATGGATTGGTGAAAGCAAAGCCGGATGGGAATTTAAGCGTGCGCAATCGCATTTACCGCCATGTGTTTGATCAAGCGTGGATCAAGCAGCATCAGCCCACCTCTCGCAAAAGATTTATCTGGGCAGCCTTGATTTTGATGACCATCCTTTCGGTTGGTTTGAGCATCTACCTTTGGCGACAGGCGCGGCAATCTCAAGATTTATTGGCGCAAACCTACATTTCAAATTTTAACGCTACCGAAAATTCGACCCTGCGCTTGGATAACCTGGCGCAGTTGATTGCGTTGGATGGGTATGCTGAGGAAGCTGTGTTTTTGTTTTCTAATCTGTCGATGACTGAACAAGCAGCACTTTTTGCAAATCCCAGCGCAGATATTCAGCCACAGATTGAAGCCGTGATTGAAACCATGTACACGACGCAAGGTGTTGATGAGTTCGCAGCGGGTGCAGACAGCAGCCAGGTTTTGACCAGCATGGCAGCCGCATTGCAGACGTTTGACCGGCTGGAGAATCCAACGATTTTGCCTGAAATTGAGAGTTGGTTGCAGGCGAGAACGGCCGTTTCCCAAAACAACCTGCAAGCCGCGCACTTGTCTTACAGCGTGGCACTCAGCTTAAACGAAAACAATCTCGCTACTCGTTATGAGCGAGCCTTGGTTGCTTTTGCATTGCCAGACTATGAAACCGCTTTGGCTGATGCAACGATTTTACTGTCGCATGACGCATCGTGGCAGGCTAGGGTTGAGGATTTGCTGTCCCGGCATCCACAGGCTCATGCGCTGATCACGGCTGATGGCAGTGCATTTGCTGAATTAGCCGCTTTGGTTCCGGAGCCAACGATAACGGTGGCTGTGCCGACGGTTACGCGGTTGGTGGAAACGGCCGTTCCGATCAGGACAGCAGTGCC
>QQUD01000219.1 GCA_008501785.1 Chloroflexota bacterium | reverse complement strand
CCGCTATGGCTCTCCCCTCCCCCCCCAAAACTGGCACAAGAAAAGCCCCGGCAATGTCGGGGCTTTTCGATTTTATAGATCTGCGACTATGCTAATCGGAATTATATTGGGCGATGCCCCCGCCCCCGGTTTCGTTCTAACTCACCAATGCGTACCAACGCATCCCCCAAGCAAGACACCCCCAGCCGTTTGAACAGCACACGCAGCTGCAAGGCAGGCGAAACGGCCGTTTCCTCCCCACCCCTTTCCGGCAATCGGCGCAGCACGTCTACCAGGTACGGCATGGGGTCAACCAGGTTGTGTGGCCACCCCGGCTGCCCATTGGGAATCTTTAGCGATAGGTGCAAATGGGGATTGCTGCTGTTGCCCGTGCTGCCCACCAATCCAATCACATCCCCACCGGCTACAACTGCCCCCTCGACGACATGAATGGCATTCATATGGGCGTAGATGGTTTGGCAGCCGTAGGCATGGTCAATACGCACATGCAGGCCATAGGGATGCGGCTGGCCATTGCGCCTGGTGCCATTGCTGGTTTCACTCACCACCCCAGACGCCACTGCATACACAGGCGAACCGGCCGCTGCGGCCAGGTCAACCCCTTCGTGCCCTGGCAGCCGAAACGGGGCATACCGCGCCGGGTGTTCGCCAAAGCGCTGCGTGATGGGTGATTTGATATTGTCGAGGGGGAAATGGGTGAAGGTGATCATAGGCTGGGCCATTCCACATGCGGACGCTCACTAATCAGCCATTCGATTAGCACGTCCAATGTATTGCGCCGATAGAAATACATCACAAATGACCTGATCTTTTCGGCTCTGGTTTTGCCTTCAATATCGTCATATTCCAGGTCGAAATTCCAGCACAACTCACGCAGCTCCTTGAGATTGAAATAATCATCCATACGTCTGGCGATGGTTTCGGCGGTTGCTTTGGTGTCGATGCGCAGCCGATCTGTTTTCGTTTTGCGGCGCGGCTTCCAGCCAATGACCTGTTCAACCTTTTCCAGTCGTATAGCGTAGTCATCCAAACGCGACTCGGTTTTGTAGACACGTTCGCTTAACTTGTGTAACTCCGATCCCAGTTTCGCAATGACCTGAGAGATTCGCTGGCGTAACATCGTTTCCAGCGAATCAAACAGTTCACGTAGGTCGTTACCACTCATCCATTAAGCCGGAACCTCAAATCTTTGATTTCCGCTTGTTTTTCTTCCAACATGGCTTCCAACTCAGCTACGCGCTTTGCGTGCAGCTTAACCAAATCACGATTGATTCCAATACTTGTCTCAGTATTGATCGCCTTATGATTTGCGCGGCTCGTTTCGATACGCATCACGTCAAGCTGGAGTTTACACGCCTCTAGCTGTGTCATCGTGTCCCGAATCAATTGAACAGATAATTTATGACTGGTCGCAATGTCTCGCATCGGTTCGGTAATTGCATCTTTCACAACTGCCTGTATGCACATAATATCTTCCTCAGTTAAGGACACGGTTTAGCCCCCCTTATTTATTTTATGCTGGGTCTTCAATTTCAATATCGTAGGCTGGAACATTAACTGTGCCGGTGGCTGTCAATGCCGTGCCGTAAATGCGAAAGACGCTGGTTGCGTCTGGCTGTGTTGACCAGGCGCTTCCCACCGTGGCCACCTTTGTGCTGCCAACGTAATCGCTAATGTAACGGGTTTGGCCTGCACCGGTGCCAGAAACAATGGTGATGGCCATGTCGTTGTATTCATCATCGACAGCGCTTGCGCTGGCATCCAGCGTGATTGTGGACGCGCCCCCGGCCTGGGCTGTGTTCTGACGCACGGTGCCCATTTCTGTGACGTGCAGCAGCCTGGTGGCGTCTGTGATGGCCACATGTGTACCCATGCCGCTGTTATCAACCGTTACGCCATTTTGCGCGGCAACGGTCGCCTTGCGCCCGGATGTGTCACCATCCGCCTTGGTGAAATCACCGCTGTTGATAACCACGTCAGCCAACATATAGGTCGTGATTGCCTCTGTTCTTGTCGTCGGTGCCACGCTGCAAATATTTAGCTCGTTGGCGTTGTCGATAATTTCATCGAGCGCAGCATCCATCACTGCATCATTGTTAAATTTTGTCATGTTTTTTCTCCTATCTATCTAATGCTGGAATGCAAGACGCGTAACGCCATCTCTCCAGCTGCATGTACATTGCCGAACCCTTCAAACCGATAAACGTAGCGCCCGTGTTGGTGCAACGGTAAATCATAATAAAGAATGCCTACATCCTCTAAACTTAAATTGCCGCTTTGTGGAGTGGGGATTTTCAACCAGGACTCACCGTCATACGCAACATAGTCACCAGCGGCGAACGCCTGCGACCCATCGCCAAAATCCACGGAGCCAGCCACGCTGACCGTGTAGTAATGCCCTGCCGTACCTGTCTCGTTTTCTAAAGTGGGTGTGTTTTCGCTGGCATTCCAACTGCCTTGTGACGCAAACCCACTGCTCAGAAAGCTCTTGTATGTGCCGTCTGGGTGCTTGACGATCAATACTGCGGCCGTGGGTGTTGTATTCACATCGTTTACCGAAAATGTCGCCGTCAGGCGCGGTTGGTCTCCCAGATCGTAAATATTTATCATGTTAAGGCATCCTCCAAAACGGCCGTTTTATACGCACTATCTGACACCACCACGGTTTCCAACAGCTCATCAGATAGCAACACAACATAATGGCCACTATCTGACACCAGCACATCCCCAGAGCCATCTAATAGGTATAGGTTCAGGGTGGCTGCCGTTTGCGCCTGGGTTGTGTCGTCAACTGACACAATCACGACCGGCGCGGGGGTGGCTGCCGTTTGCGCCTGGGTTGTATCGACATGGGTCAATGCAGTGACCAAAACGGCCGTTTCTACCGTTTGCGCCTGGCTGCTGCCCTCAACCGCAAGGGCACCAATAAGACTCACCAACCCTGCTGTTTGCCCCTGACTGCTATCAGTGACGGTTAGTTCGGTTTCCGAAGAGAGAGCGGGGGTGGCTGCCGTTTGCGCCTGGGTTGTGTCGTCAACTGACACAATCACGACCGGCGCGGGGGTGGCTGCCGTTTGCGCCTGGGTTGTATCGACATGGGTCAATGCAGTGACCAAAACGGCCGTTTC
>QQUD01000059.1 GCA_008501785.1 Chloroflexota bacterium | reverse complement strand
GGTATGTTGGAGGGGTTGTCAACAGCATGACGCGGTGTGGTCGTGTATTCAGGTTGGCATTGTAACGCAGTTAGGGATTGTTTGGTAAAAGGCAGTTTGGGGAATGAAGAAAATAATTAATGGGTGAATGGGTGAATGGTTAATGAATAGTTTGATTGTTAGTGTGTTGTTGATAAGCTTGTATCGGATAAAATCCAATTCGCAAAAACAAAATTATAGGAAAAACTATGAATCATATTGACGATCTGCTGCATCCCATTCTCACCCTGCACAATCAAATCCGTGACGCGGTTGTGGTTGCTTGTGAAGCGGCTTCTCTTGCAGAAATGGCAACCATTGCCAAAGAAGAAGCAGGCGACACAATTTACGCCATTGACCGGGTAAGCGAAGAACTGCTCATCGACTTTTTTGCAACAAAAATTGCTGTTCACGCGCCCATCGTGCTGATTGCAGAAGGGTTGGATGATGGACAAATTGTGCTGCCAGTTGGTACGCCCGAAGATGAAGCCGTGTGGCGCATCATTGTGGACCCAATTGACGGCACACGTGGCATTATGTATCAAAAACGCAGCGCCTGGATTTTGACCGGTGTGGCTCCCAACAGAGGGCCAAACACCAATTTGCAGGAAATTGAACTGGCCGTGCAGACTGAAATTCCGCTGATCAAGCAGCATTTGTCGGATCAGGTGTGGGCGAAAAAAGGGGGGGGGATAACGGCCGTTCGCCACAACCGCCTCACCCATGAAACCACCCCCATCCATCCCCGCCCTTCCCGAGCCAACAGCATCGCCCACGGATTTGCCACTATCTCACGCTTCTTCCCAGGCATTCGTGAAGAACTGGCCGCGATTGATGAAGAAATTGTGCGAGAGGCATTGGGACCCGTGCAGCCCGGTAAAACCCACTGCTTTGAAGACCAATACATTTGCACTGGCGGCCAGCTTTACGAACTGATGTCTGGACGTGACAGGTTTGTCGCCGACATTCGTCCAGTGATGGAAACTCTTTTAGCCCAACGTGGATTGGCGCTTGGCATTTGCTGTCACCCCTACGACATCTGCACCGAACTCATTGCGCGTGAGCTAGGTGTCGTTGTCACTGATGAATACGGCAACCAACTCACCTCACCACTCACCGTCGATGCAGACGTAAGCTGGGTTGGCTACGCGAATTCAGCCATCCAACACCAAATCGAACCGCTTTTAAAAAATTCTCTAAAAACCAGAGAACTTATTTGAGCAACCAGCAATATTAAAAGATTTTAAACGCAGATTTCGAGGATTTGAACGTAGATTTCACAGATTTTAAATTTTCTTGTATCTGCGAAATCTGCGAGATAATCTTTTAAATCTGCGTTAAAAAATGGCTGAGACAACGTTAGGAGGCGAAAAAATGAGATTGATTGAAGCATTTGAAGATGTAAAAAGGCTGATTATCGTTGCGGCACATCCAGATGATTTGGAAACTTTGTGCGGTGGGACAGTGGCACAGTTGGTTAAGCATGGTGTAAAAGTTTTTTCGGTTAACTGCACGCTGGGTGATATTGGTGCGCAGGATGCTTCATTGGCACGTCCGGCACTGGCCAGCACGCGCCTCAAAGAAACGGATGATGCATCGCAGATTTTGGGAATTTCACAAACCTACAATTTGGGCCACCACGATGGAGAACTGCTGCCCGATTTAAATGTCCGCGCCCAAATTGCCCGCCTGTATCGCATCACCCAGGCCGACACACTGTGGACGTTTGACCCATTTTGGACAGGCCAGATTCATCCAGACCATCGCGCTGCCGGACAAGCTGCACTGGATGCGTATATGCCATCCAAAATGCCGCTTTATCGCCCGGAGCAATTAAATGAACCAGATGCTGATTTAGGCAAAATTGAACGGGTCTTTTTCTTTTCGACAGATCGTGAGCCAGATGTGTTTGTGGATGTAACGGCCGTTTACCCCACCAAACTCGCCTCCTGTCGCGCACACGTCAGCCAATTCCCCAAAGGCAACGAAAGTTTAGAATGGATGAAAGAACTCGACAAACGCCAGGGCGAAAAAATCAACGTTACCTACGCCGAATCATTCAAACAAATCAACGTTTGGTAACAATTTCAAAAAGACTAATCCTTTACCGACTTTTATTTACTGATCACCGTCCGAGTTGTGGTACTATTCTATACATGAAACATGAACTAATTTATCAGGTTTCTAATCGGTCAACGAAAGAGATTAATGGTATTCAATCACTCACTACAAATGCCGATTTATACCGCACTAATGCCTATCGAGAGGTAGATAAAAAAGCCAGGGTACAAAATGGCCAATATTTCACGCCACCAACCATTGCCAAAATGATGGCTTCTTTTTTTGATGAATTGCCAAGTGAGATAAGATTGTTAGATGCAGGTGCAGGGATTGGCACATTATCAGCCGCTTTCGTTGAGACAGTTTTAAAGAATCCAAATCCGCCTCAACTTATCACTATTACAGCATTTGAACAAGAAAAAAAATTCCTTCCCTTTCTTCGCAAAACGTTAAATAGTTGCAAAGAAATTTGCCAAAGTCAAGAAATTAAATTTACTTTTAAGATTAAGTCAGATGACTTTATTGATGCCGCAGCTTCTATAATTAGACCACGTTTATTTGAAAACTCCGATACACGCTTCAATCTTGCCATCCTCAATCCACCATACAAAAAGATACATAGCAAATCCACTCATCGCCATTTGTTACGACAGGCTGGTATTGAAACCGTTAATCTCTATACAGCCTTCCTCGCATTAACAATAGGTTTGCTAGAACCAAATGGGGAAATGGTGGCTATCACACCACGCAGCTTTTGCAACGGGCCTTATTACAAACCGTTCAGGCAAATATTTGATGAGCAAATGGCTTTCAAACGCATCCATCTATTCGAATCGCGAAATAAAGCATTCGCTCAAGATGATGTACTCCAAGAGAATATCATTTTTCATGCAGTCAAGGGAAAAGAAAAACAAGCTGTAACGATCACCTCTTCAAACAATCCTATTGATGAAATAAATATTTCACGTTCAGTTGCTTATCATCGCGTACTTAACCCACAGGACCCTCATCGTTTTATTCATATTACAGCCAGCGAACTTGATCAAAATATTGCCGACCGCATTGAACTATTCCCTTGCACACTTACCGATTTAGGGATTAATGTCTCAACAGGACGCGTCGTTGATTTTCGCACAAAGCAATTTTTATTAAAACAGCCAACCAAACAATCGGTTCCCTTAATCTATCCGCATCATATGCATAAAGGTTTTATTAAATGGCCACACCCGACTAATTCAAAACCTAATGCATTCATTCACAATCAAGAATCTTCTCGTTGGCTATTACCGGCAGGATATTACACAATTGTGCGTCGATTTTCATCAAAAGAAGAATACCATCGCATCAACGCCGCCGTTTGTGAACCCGAAAATTTACCGGGCAGTGCTATTGCTTTTGAAAATCATATCAATGTATTTCACGCTTGGAATCGTGGATTGTCCCCTGACTTGGCTAAGGGGTTAGCGATTTACTTAAATTCAAATCTGCTAGATTTGTATTTCCGGCAGTTTAATGGACACACCCAAGTAAATGCAACAGATTTAAGGTCATTGCTCTATCCTAAGCGGGATACTCTCGTTGAGTGGGGCAATACGTATTCCAACCAATTTCCTGACCAAAACACGATAGATTTACTTGTTGAAAGGGAGCTAAAAAAGATGACGGATATTGACAAACCAGACCCAATTTCTGCAAAACAAAAAGTAAACGAAGCAATAGAAATTTTGACTTCACTTGGATTGCCACAAGCCCAACAAAATGAGCGTTCTGCAATGACATTTCTTGCATTACTGGGACTGTCACCAGACAAATCATGGCAACAAGCAAATTCGCCGTTAATGGGAATTACACTCATGATGGAATTCATTCGAGATCATTATGGTGTAAATTATGCGCCTAATACACGTGAAACTATTCGTCGTCACTCTATTCATCAATTTGTACAGGCGGCTTTAGTTGTTGAGAATCCAGACCAACCAAGTAGGCCTAAGAATAGTCCCAATTGGTGTTATCAAATTGATCCAACCACATTATCCTTACTGCATAGTTTCGGAACGATTGCCTGGGAAGAAAATCTTAATAACTATCTCGACACTATCACAACCTTAAAAGAACGCTATGCTCAGGAAAGAGCAATTATCCAGATTCCGGTTCGAATTTCTGATGACCTCGAAATCACACTTTCCCCTGGCGAACATAGCCATTTAATGAAACAAATTATTGAAGCGTTTGCTCCACGATTTGCCCCGGGAAGTCAGTTAATTTATGTTGGCGATACAGGTGATAAATGGGGATATTTTGATGCAAAATTACTCACTTCTTTGGGTGTGACTGTTAATCATCATGGCAAGATGCCCGATGTTATTTTTTATTATCACGAAAAAGACTGGATTTTGCTTATTGAAGCCGTAACCAGTCATGGGCCTGTCAATCCCAAACGAAGGATAGAATTACAAGTGTTATTTGAACCGGTTAAAGATAAACTTGTCTATGTCACAGCCTTTTCAAAAATGACAGAAATGTCCCGTCACCTCTCCAACATATCATGGGCAACAGAAGTATGGGTAAGTGAAAACCCCACTCATCTTATTCATTTCGACGGTTTGCGCTTTCTAGGTCCCTATCCAGACAATTTATAGCCTAAATGCGGGGAGCGAGAAGAATGACTCACGCTTAGCCCGGACAATATCAATCACCCCATCACTTTCAATACCTCTACTTTTGCATTGGGTGATGCCAGCAGAACAAAATCTCGCGTGTCTTGCAGGTGGTGAATAACGGCCGTTTCCCCCACCCCCACCGGCGCATACACCGTAAACAACACCCGCGTCGTCTGTGCAGTGATGCTCGTGCGCTTATCTGGTCCGTAAATAATGCTTGAAAGGATGCTTTCTTGATCAGCGATGTACATATCTTTGGGTTTGAGGGTTTGAGAACGGCCGTTTATCCCCACATACGCCTCGCCACCTTGCGCCACCTCAATTCCCACCGGCTGCACCACCAAATCCAAATCGTGCCCCGATGTCAGCAAATGGTTCTTCAACTCCGCCATAAACATCGCTTCCACCAACGCCGCCACCTGTGGAATTGATTTCCCTTTCCACAAAATCGACTCCAGTTGCCCCTGCACGTGGTAGCTTTTCTTGAATCGCTTGTAAAATTTATGATACGCATTCAGCACCGGCTGCGCACGCAGCGCTGGCCGATCATACCCAACATATTTCTGGCGCAAATCTGCTTCTAATGCGGCCTTTGCTGCATCCAGCGCCAGATGTGTTGTTTGATTTTTGACTTCACCCATCGCCAGTACGCCAACAAATGCGTCAGAATAGGTTGTTTGCCAAGCTTCAGAAAGTGTAAACTCCATCATTGTCTCCTAAAAACTGAAAGCAAAATTTTGGAACAGCTAAATCCAAGAGTATTATATCTCGAATAATAAAATCAAGGTTGAGGATAACCGTTCAGGTGCGCCGCACTTTTCCGGTGTAATGCGCCACAACAATGTCGTTTGCAAGTGCGTCGCACCTTTGGAACTGAACGCATACAGTTGAGGAATAAACTAATGGATTTTACAGATAAAGTGGTTTTAATCACCGGTTCTTCTCGCGGCATTGGTCGGGCAGCAGCGCAGCAGTTTGCTGAAAAAGGGGCACAGGTTGTTATTCATTACAACAGCAACCGGCAAGCCGCTGAGGAGACGTTGGCCATGTTGCCAGGGGGACCACACATGATTGTTCAAGCAGATATCGGTGATCCAAATGCGGTAGAGGAGATGGTGAAAACGGCCGTTTCTCAAATGCACCGCATCGACATCCTCGTCAACAACGCCGCTATCTACGAAAACCATCCACTCGCCGATGTTTCATATGCTGAATGGCAGGCAAGCTGGCAGCGGGTAATTGGTGCAAATTTGCTGGGAACGGCAAATGTCACGTTTTGTGTGGGGCAGCAGATGATTGAGCAGGAAAACGGCCGTATTGTCAACGTCTCATCACGCGGCGCTTTTCGAGGTGAACCCACCGGCCCTGCCTACGGAGCCAGCAAAGCCGGCCTGAACGCAATGGGGCAATCATTGGCTAAATATCTTGCACCCTTCAACATTTTTGTAGGAACCGTTGCGCCTGGTTTTGTCGAAACAGATATGGCAAAAGATTTTCTGAATGGACCAGAAGGAGAGTCAGTACGCAATCAAAGCCCACTCAAACGGGTAGCACGCCCCGAAGAAGTCGCTTACACAATTCTATTTTTAGCATCGGAAGGGGCTGAATTTCTCACCGGCTGCATCGTAGATATAAACGGAGCCTCATATCTGCGAACATAATATCGATATATTGAAAAAAATAGGCTCTTTAGGATTTCATGGGGTTTGGAATGCAGACTTTAGCCGGAACGGTCCCGTGGGAACCGGCTAAAGCCTCCACTCCCTTGTATTCTTAAAGACAAAAAAATATTGGCATAAAACCAATAAATTTAGCGGCGAACCACATTTTGGGCCAAGATAAACAAACCCAAAACAATCAGGATCACCGGCCAATACGTTCCTAACCAAGCGAGACTCAAACCAGCCATTGTGAACAGTAAACCGACCACACCGACTCCAATGCCACCTAAGGCAGGAACCAACAAACCACCGTCTTTCTCAACTATGTACATGACTAAGAATGCAATGCCGCCAATCATTGGGAAAACAGGCCACAAACGACTCATTTCTGCCCATTCATAGATACCAAATGTAAATAGGAAAAAGAACAACCCTACTAAAAATCCCCCGACGCCAGGAATCAGGAAACCAGCATCTTTTTCCTTGCCAAACAGATATGCACCCAAAAAGACCAGGCCGCCACCTGTTGGAAAAACAGGCCATAAATTTCCAATATTGGGTAGATTAACACCTAAACTAGCCAATAAAAACCAAACACCAATCGCAATAATCATCAAACCACCGAACATGCTCCCACGCCGATCCGCTGTATTTGTTTTCATTTGTATTCCTCCTAATCGAATAACTGTTTCTCTATACGTAATTTTTATACAAAAGTAACAAGAATTTCGCAGATCATATCGAACTAAAGCGAATAAACTATGATATTTGTCTCATTTGAATACCGCATTGGCTTAAACTGATTGCAATTCTTGAAGGAAGACGTGTACAATAACTTGACACTATTTTCTGAACAAATAGTTAGAATTTGTGTAAGCGCTCAATCCCAGAGGTGCGACACACTTGCAAACGACATTGTCGTGGCGCATTATCCTGGGAAAAGTGCGTCGCACCTGAACTGTTACGAATTTGTAAGATAGAGGACAACCGCATGGCAAATATTCTTATCGTAGATGATGAAAAATTGATAGGGAAAGCACTTATAGAAATTGTTGAAAAGGAAGGGCACGCGGCACAATATGCCAAAGATGGAAAAGAAGCTTTGCAGGTCATAAATAAGCAGTTGCCTGACATGGTGATAACGGATTTGATTATGCCCGAAACAGAAGGCTTGGAATTAATCAAGGAACTTAGAAAACTTTCCACTCAAATAAAGATTATTGCAATCTCGGGTGGGAGTCGCTATTTCAAGCCTGATAGTCAATTAACAGCCGCAAGGCTAATAGGTGCCGATGTTTGTTTAACAAAACCGCTAGATTTGCCTGAGCTTATTTCATCAGTTCGAACGCTTTTAAATGCGGGTTAAAAAACGCCCCTTATTGGGGCGTTTTTTATTTGTATTTTTATTGCACCGCAATTAGTTGACGGCCGTTTACCGTCTCCACCAAATCCTGATAGGCATCCATAAACGCCTTCACACCATCATCTTCCAACTTCTGCGTCACATCTGCCAGAGAAATCCCCAACACGGCCAATTCTATAAACAATTTATTGGCTTCGACCAAATTCGTCTTCAAGGTTTCCTTTACTGACCCATGATCTCGGAAAGCATCTAGCGTTTTAGGGGGAACCGTGTTCACCGTATTTCGGCCAATCAGTTCATCGACATAGAGCGTGTCGGGATAAGCCGGATTTTTGGTGCTAGTGGAGGCCCATAACGGCAGTTGCAAATTCGCACCCTGCTGTTGCAGTCCCGCAAATCGTTCTGTGTTAAAAATCTCTTTAAAGGCCTGGTAAGCAAGTTTTGCGTTGGCAACGGCCGTTTTCCCCATCAATTTAGCAGCACGGTCACTGCCAACACCTTCCAACTGCTTGTCTACCGCCGAGTCTAGCCGCGAGATAAAGAACGACGCCACCGAAGCAATTTTGTCAATTGGTTGCCCTGTCGCCAGCCGGTCTTCCAGCCCCAGCAAATAAGCTTCAGCCACTTCGCGGTAACGCTCAATGGAGAAAATCAACGTTACATTCACATTGATACCTGCTGCAATCGCCTGCCGAATCGCCGGTAAGCCATCGTCCGTTGCTGGAATTTTAATCATCAAATTCGGCACATCCACCCACTGCCACAGCCGTTTGGCTTCGGCCAACGTGTTGTCGGTGTCATAAGCTAGCGTTGGACGTACTTCTAAACTAGCATAGCCGTCCAGACCTTTCGTTTCTTCATACAGCGGCAAGAGCAGTTTAGCGGCTTCTTGAATATCATTAACGGTCAAATGTTCAATAATCTCGTCCGTTGATTTGCCATCTGCGGCTAATGCTTGTAAAGCATTGTCATAATCACTCGAATTGACGATTGCATTCTTAAAAATGCTGGGGTTTGAAGTTAACCCTTGAATATCGCCATTGGTAATCATGTCAGCCAAACCGCCATTATCCAGCAGCCGACGTTCAATATTGTCATACCAGACTGACTGCCCCATTTTGGCAAGCTGGTGAATTGGATTTGTCATTGTCGTAAAAGCTCCTATCTAAACGTAGGACAAAACGCTGTTTTGTCCACCTAAACCAACTGCTTCGCCTGTGCCACCACATTCTCAACAGTCAGCCCATATTCTTCATAAATCTTCTTAAACGGTGCAGAAACGCCAAATTTATCAACGCCAATCACCACGCCATTCAAACCTACATAGCGATGCCACCCTTGCGACACGCCAGCCTCAACAGCCACACGCTTGAGCACATTGGCAGGCAGCACAGATGCTTTGTAGGTTGCATCTTGCGCTTCAAACAGTTCCCAACTAGGGAATGAAACCACGCGCACGCTGGTTCCTGCCGCAGCTAACTGCTGGCCCGCTTCCACAATCAAATTCAGCTCTGAGCCAGAAGCCATCAAAATCATTTCTGGTTCGCCTTCGCCCAAATCAGCAAGCACATAAGCGCCTTTTTCGACACCATCGGCAGATGCATACACCTCGCGGTCCAATGTGGGCATGCCCTGCCGGGTCAATGCCAGTGCTGTGGGGCCATTGCGACGCGCCACGGCGATTTTCCAAGAAACGGCCGTTTCATTGGCATCCCCAGGTCGTAACGTCACCAAATTCGGAATCGCTCGCAGCGCCGCCACATGTTCAACGGGTTGGTGCGTCGGGCCATCTTCGCCCACACCAATGCTGTCATGCGTAAACACCCAAATGCTGGGCATGTGCGAAACAGCCGCAACCCGGATCGCGCCGCGCATGTAGTCTGAGAAAACAAGGAAGGTAGCACCAAACGGAATCACACCACCATGAATGGCCATCCCATTCACAACCGAACCCATTGCGTGTTCGCGCACACCAAAGTGGAAGTTACGCCCTTCGGGTGTTTCGTTGGCAAATGCAGGGGTGTCAGCAATCCACGTTTTGGTAGATGGAGCCAGGTCAGCCGAGCCACCCATCAATTCAGGAACTGCGCTTGCTAACGCGTTCAATGCTTTACCAGAGGCAACGCGGGTTGCCATCCCTTTTTCGTCGGTCGGGAATGTGGGAACGGCCGTTTCCCACCCCTCAGGCAATTCACCAGCCAAACGGCGGCTCAATTCTGCCGCTAATTCAAGATTAGCAGCTTTGTATGCCTCAAACTCTCTATTCCAGGCACTTTCAAATTCAGCGCCATGGACGCCTGCTTCACGATAATATGCCAACACCTCATCCGGCACATAGAATCGAGGAGAAACCGGCCAGCCCAATTTTTCCTTTGCGCCATCCAATTCGACATCCCCTGGGGGTTCCCCGTGTGCTTTACCCGTGCCTGCGCGTGTTGGCAAGCCATAACCGATAATGGTACGGCACACAATAATCGATGGACGCGGATCATCTTTGGCTACTTTGATTGCCGCATCAATCGCTTCCACATCGTTGCCATCGGCCACATATTGCACATGCCAACCATAAGAAGCGAAACGAGCACCACGATCTTCGGTAAATGCCTTATCCGTGCTGCCATCAATCGAGATGCGGTTATCATCATACAGATAAATCAGTTTGCCCAATTTCAAATGACCTGCCAGCGATGCCGCTTCTGCGGTCACACCTTCCATCAAATCGCCATCCGTTACAATCGCGTAGATGGTATGGTCAATGACATCATTGCCTTCTTTATTAAATTGAGCAGCCAGATGTGCTTCAGCAATTGCCATCCCCACGCCATTAGCAAAGCCCTGTCCCAATGGTCCAGTAGTTGTTTCCACCCCAGGTGTCAAGCCAAATTCAGGATGCCCAGGTGTACGGCTGCCCCATTGGCGGAAGTTCTTCAGTTCATCGAGTTCGAGTCCGTAGCCGGTCAGGTAGAGGAGTGAGTAGAGCAGCATGGAACCATGCCCACCGGACAAAATGAAGCGGTCCCGATTTGCCCAGTTTGGATTGGCAGGATTGTGGCGCAGATGCCGTGTCCAAATTGTATAAGCCATTGCGGCCGTTCCCATCGGCAAGCCGGGATGGCCAGAGTTTGCTTGCTGAATGGCATCAGCCGATAAAAAACGAATCGCATTAATAGCGGCCGTTTCCAAATTCGTATCCACCGAAAGATCACTCATAATTAATTCCTCCATAAAAAACCTCTGGCTGACAACGGTCAAAACCAGAGGCTTAGAATTTCAAATGTCTACTTATAGGACGCTTTGGAATATGTTTAACCTTACATCCATCGCGTCGATTCTAATACTGTCCCGGAATACCATCATGTCGAGATAGAATTTTCCAACCCGATTTTGATAAAGATCGTGTTTGGTCAGTTCCTCATCAGATAGTGTATCTGATACACCTATTGTAATGCGAGCATTGCGATCTTGGCAAAAAGTACTAAAAATCGATGATGCTCGCCTCTGACGTCCCATAACGATTTTGATATCGGTCATAATTGGCAGCCACTTCTGCTGGCGACAACTCATCCGGGACGCCAATTTGCAGCGCTAACCAGACTGTCTTTGCCACATCTTCAGTCATAATAGCAGCTTTAATTGCTTTTTGTACAGTAGTGCCGATGGTAAAAACGCCATGATTTTTCATTAAAATGGCTGGTGAATCCCCAATAGTTCTCAGGATTTCCTCACCAATTTCTTTGCCACCAATCGACGCATAACCACCACAAGGAATTGGGCCACCAAATTCATCAGCAATCGCCGTCAATACAACTGGAATCGGCTTGTTCACAGCCGCAAACGCCGTCGCGTAGCTTGAATGGGTATGCACAATCCCATGTACATCGTCCCGATTGCGATAAATCCACAAATGGGTAGCCGTATCGGAAGATGGCCCATGTTCGCCTTCGACAACCTTGCCATTCATATCAACTACTACCAAATCTTCTGGTGTTAAATCTTCAAACAAAACGCCACTAGGTTTGATTACCATCAAATTAGTTTCTGGATCACGTCCACTGACGTTGCCACTGGTCCAAGTTACTAAGCCTTCTTTTGGCAGTGCCAAATTGGCTTCCCATACACTTTTTCGCAAAGATTCAAGCATCATATTTTCCTCTTTAATAATTAACTATCGCTGATTTGGCAAACCCAAAACATGTTTTGGGAAATCAACCGTAGGCAAAACGCACTGTAGGGGCGGGATGGCGCGGAATAACCTTATCAAAGCAAAACACCTCATCTCCGCGCCATCTCGCCCAGATTTAACAGCAATAGGGCGAGATAGGCGGAAGAAAGCATCATTCGTTTTGCCCATATGCTTCCCCGCCTATCCCGCCCCTGGTATTATGATTTTTGTAGTACATTAACAAAATTGGCATATGGGTTAAAGTACTTCTAATGTAAACGTGGACAGGGTTGGCATTCGTATAAAACCGGAAGACGCACAGAACTCACTTT